>CAZSWL010000360.1:0-4983 GCA_964610725.1 uncultured Bauldia sp. | reverse complement strand
TCGCCGCCAAGATCGTCACCGTCCTGGTGCCCTACACCTACAAGTGGGCGACCGATGCACTCACGGCGCCACCCGCGGTCGGCACGAATGGCGCTCTCACCGTCGGCCTGGCCGCGCTGGTGACCGTTCCCATCATGCTGGTCGTCGCCAACGGCGTCGGCCGCATCCTGATGAACGTGTTCAACAACCTGCGCGACGCGCTGTTCGCCAAGGTTGGTCAGCACGCCGTTCGCAACCTCGCCTACAAGACGTTCGTTCACATGCACGAACTGTCGCTGCGCTATCACCTGCAGCGACGCACCGGCGGCCTGGCCCGCATCATCGAGCGCGGCACCAACGGCATCGAGACCATCGTCCGTTTCACCATTCTCAACACGCTGCCGACGGTTTTCGAATTCACTTTCGCCGCCGCCATCATCACTTACCAGTTCAACTGGCACTATCTGGCGGTGGTCGCCGTTACCATCGCGCTCTACGTCTGGTTCACCGTCAAGGCCTCGGACTGGCGCATCAAGATCCGCCGCTCGATGAACGAATCCGACCAGGACGCCCACTCCAAGGCGATCGACTCGCTGCTCAATTTCGAGACCGTCAAGTATTTCGGCAACGAGGGCATGGAAGCCAGCCGTTTCGACGGAGCCATGGCCCGTTATGAGCAGGCCGCGATCCGCATCTGGACCTCGCTCGCCTGGCTCAACATCGGGCAGATCGTCATCTTCACCGTCGGCATGACCATCTGCATGGTCATGTCGGGGGCTGCCGTCATGCACCGCACCCAGACCATCGGCGACTTCGTTCTCATCAACGCCCTGCTCATGCAGCTGTCGATCCCGCTCAATTTCATCGGCTTCGTCTACCGCGAGATCAAACAGGGCCTGATCGATATCGAAGCGATGTTCGATCTTCTCGATGTCGCGCCGGAAATTGTCGACAGGCCCGGTGCCCATGAATGCGTCATCGATGGCGGTGCCATTCGCTTCGACAACGTCAGCTTTCACTACGATGCCGCTCGCCCGATTCTGCACGACATCTCGTTCGAGGTGCCAGCCGGCCATATCGTCGCCATCGTCGGCCCTTCCGGCGCCGGCAAGTCGACCATTTCGCGGCTGCTCTTTCGCTTCTACGAGGTGACCGGCGGGCGCATCCTTGTCGACGGGCAGGATGTCCGCGACGTGACGCAAGCGTCGTTGCGCGCCGTCATCGGCATGGTTCCGCAGGATACGGTGCTGTTCAACGACACGATTCGCTACAACATTCGCTACGGCCGCCCGGACGCGACTGAGAACGAAATCGGCGCCGCCGCCCGCACCGCCCAGATCGGCGAGTTCATCGCGGCGCTGCCGGACGGCTACGACACCGAGGTCGGCGAGCGTGGCCTCAAATTGTCCGGCGGCGAGAAGCAACGGGTGGCGATTGCCCGTACCGTGCTGAAGGCGCCACCGATCCTGATCCTCGACGAAGCGACTTCGGCGCTCGACATCCACACCGAGCGTGAGATCCAGGCGGCGCTTGACCGTGTTTCGGCTGATCGCACGACGTTGGTCATCGCCCACCGTCTGTCCACCGTGGTCCACGCCGATGAAATCATCGTGCTCGACGAGGGGCAGATCGTCGAGCGCGGCACCCACAACCAGCTGCTGCTCCGCCACGGTCTCTACGCCTCCATGTGGAACCGTCAGCGCCAGGCCGCCGAGGCCGCCGAGCGCCTCGCCGAGACTGCCGGCGACGAAGCCGCCGCCTACACGCCTCAACCCACCGGTCCGGAAGCCGTGCCGGCGAAGTAGCGGCCACCGCCGCACGAGAGCGGCGCCGGCGACCAACGATGCGTGTGCAACCGGCTACTTCAGGTAGGCTTCCACCGCGTAGCGGCGCATCATGCGGTGGGTGTTGAAGTAGTTGGGAACGTACCCGATCGCCCGCTTCATCATCCATCGCCAGCGCCCCGGTTGGTCGTAGAAGAGGGGCAGCACCGTCCCGCCGAGTTTGTCATAGAGCGCCGCGCCGTCGGGCGGTTTCGACCCGTCGCCACTTTCGATCGCCCAGCCGGTGACGCCTTCGATGCACGCCTCCGGCCACCAGCCGTCGAGGACGCTGAGATTGAGCACCCCGTTGAGCGCCGCCTTCATGCCGCTGGTGCCTGACGCCTCCATCGGCGGCACCGGCGTGTTCAGCCACACGTCGGCGCCCGCTACGCACGCCCTGGCGACATCCATGTCGTAGTTCGGCAGGAACGCGCCGGCGATCTTGCCCTTCAGTCGCCGCATGACCTGGTGCAGCTCCGCGATCATTTTCTTGCCGCCAGAATCGTGCGGATGGGCCTTGCCGGCCATGACGACCTGGAACGGGTGGCGCGCGGCAATGGCGGCAAGGCGGTCGAGGTCAGACAACAATAGTGTCGGACGCTTGTACGCGGTCACGCGCCGGGCGAAGCAGATGATCGGCACCTCGGGGTCGAGCGACACGCCGGCGGTCTCCTTCACGCGCGCGATCAGATCGCTCTTGGCAGTGCGATGACAGTCCCACACCTCGTCTTCGGAAAGCTCGATCGCCCGCACCAGCATCGCCGGCTCCTGGCGCCAATGCGGGATACGCGCCGTATAGAGTCGGGCGAAAGCCTCGTGGGCCCAGGTCTCCAGATGAATGCCGTTGGTAACCGCGTGAATGCGGTGGCCGGGGAACATGCGCGCGGTCGTGTCGGCGTGCATGCGGGCGACGCCATTGACGTATCCGGACAGGCTGAGCGCCAGCCGCGTCATGTTGAGTTGGTCGCGGCCAGCTAGGCGCTTCAGCTCATTGAGCCCGACCAGGTCTGGCAGCAACCGGGTGAAAAGATCGTAGGAAAAGCGATCATGCCCCGCCTCGACCGGCGTGTGGGTCGTGAACACGCAGCGCTCGCGCACCTCTGCGATCTCGCTTGGCGTCCCGCCGCGATCCCCCTTGCCGCGCGGTTTGGCGAAATGACCGAGAAGATCAAGAGTCAGAAAGGCGGCATGGCCCTCGTTGAGGTGGTAGGTGTCGATGTCGAAGCCGAGGGCGCGCAAAACCCGAATGCCACCGATGCCGAGGACGATCTCCTGCTTCATCCGGTAGGCGTCGTCGCCGCCGTAGAGGTAGTGCGTCAGCGTCCGGTCCGCCTTGCTGTTCTGCTCCAGATCGGTGTCGAGCAGCAAGATCGGAATCTGATGGCCGCCGGTGGCGGCGTGGACGTACAGCCAGGGTCGGATCCAAATTTGTCGTCCCTCGATGGTCACCACGCTCATTGCGTCGAGCGGCGAGCACCAGAGCGCCGGATCCCACCGGTCGGGGAGTTCGCGCTGGCGTCCGTCGGGATCGATCTGCTGCCGGAAATAACCGGCTCGGCTGGCCAGCGTCACGAACACCATCGGGAGTTCGAGGTCTGCCGCCGAGCGGGCCGAATCGCCGGCCAGGACGCCGAGGCCGCCCGCGTAGGTATGCATCTCCGGGCGGATGGCCAACTCCATGGCAAAATAGGCAATGTGAGTGCGTGGAAGGAAAGGGTTTAGCGGCATGCGACCTCGCCTCGCACAGATCTCCCGCATGCGCGGGACGGGCGATGCAGGTCCATGTGGCCGCTCGTTTTGTCAAGGGCAGCCCGGTCTGCCGCCAGCGCGGGTGGCTCGAAACCGTCGCCCAACCCGGCCAAATCGATGCTATCAGTGGGCCGACGGGAGGACCTCGCCATGATGAACCTCGAGGAAATCTTCAACCGCAGCAACATTCTCGACATCAGCTTTTTCAATTTCCGCAACGCGATCACCGCCTGCTACTTCGCTGATCGCGATCTGCGCATCCTCAAGATCAACGACAATTTCCGCACCTTCTTTCCGGTTCTCGGCAACGTCTCGAACGTGTATTTTCCCAACGTCCTCGAACAGCTTGGCGTCGAGGCTTCTTACATCGACAGCTTTTCCGACCAGTTGGAAAAGAACGGATACGTGTTCATCCCGCACATCCCCATCAAGGTCGAGGGGGACGATCGCGTGTTCTCATTGATGTCGACCTACACCAAAGATACCAGCTTCTCCTATCTCAACGGCGTTCAGGGTCAGTTCGTCGATCGCACGGCCGAGTGGCAGCTGCGCCGCGAGCGCGAGCAACTGCTGGAGGAAAAGTTGCGCGATCGCGAGCTGATCGAGGAAAAGACCCGTCAGCTGGAGCGCGTCGCCGATCGGCTGGCCAAATATCTGTCACCGCAGATCTACAGCTCGATCTTCGCGGGCAAGAGCGAGGCGGCGGCGCCGCTGGCGCGCAAGAACCTGACGATCTTCTTCTCCGACATCGAAGGCTTCACCGATATCAGCGACGGCATGGAACCTGAGCGCTTGTCGTTCTTCATCAACACCTACCTCAGCGAGATGTCGAACATTGCCATCGAATACGGCGGCACCATCGACAAATTCATCGGCGACGCCGTCCTCATCTTTTTCGGCGACCCCGAGACAGACGGGGACCGCAACGATGCGATCAAATGTGTGCAGATGGCGCTGCGCATGCGCGAGCGCGTGCGCGAGCTGGAGCAGGTTTGGCACGAGCACGGCATCTCGAAACCGTTGCGGGTGCGCATGGGCGTCAACACCGGCTATTGCACCGTCGGCAACTTCGGCTCCGAGCATCGACTCGAATACACGGTTCTCGGCAGCCCGGTCAATCTGGCCTCGCGTCTGCAAACCGCCGCCGACGCCGACACGATCCTGCTCAGCGAATCCACCTATTTGCTGATCGGCGACATTGCCGATTGCCACCGCATGGACGACATGCACCTCAAGGGCTTTGCCCGTCCGATCGGCTGCTATCGCCTCGACGCCTTGCGCGGTGACGATGGCGGGAAAGGACCGATGACGCGGGTCGGCAGGCACGTTGCCGTCAACATTCCCGATCGCCGGCGCATCCGTGAGGCGATTGAGGAATTGCGCAGCATCGAAGTGGACCTGGAACGGCACCTGCCGTATTCCTGAGCCGGTG
>CAZSWL010000359.1:0-11335 GCA_964610725.1 uncultured Bauldia sp. | reverse complement strand
GGTCGTCCGCACGACATGACCCCGCACCTGTTCGTGCCAGGATGAGTGCCACTTCATCGAAAGCGTGCACGTCGTAGGGAAAGCGTGCGACAGGATCACCGGCCAGCCATTGCTGGGACCAAAGCGCGATGCGTCGAGTGTCTATAGAGCAGAATTCGGACTTTAGGGCTTCATCCCGATGCCTTGGCGATGAACGCCCTGGCGCTTGAAGAGTCCGTTTTAGGTGGGCATTCGTGCGTTCAATCTCGCGGTGAACCGCAGAACGGCATAACCGGCGGTGGCGGCCAAGACTGACCCTCCGAGCACGCCGATGCGCACCGGTGCGTCGAAACCTGCCGCTTCGAATGCGAGGCCGCCGATGAACAAGCTCATCGTGAATCCGATGCCGCACAGCAGGGCGAGACCAAACAATTGTTGCCAGCTAGCTCCCGCCGGCATCGGAGCCAAGCCCAGCCGAATGCACGCCCAAACTGGGACAAACACCCCAACCGGTTTACCGACCAGCAGGCCAAGTGCAATGCCCAGAGTTACCGGGTCGAACACGCTGCCCCACCCAAGATTTGATAACGAGACACCTGCGTTGGCAAAAGCGAACATTGGCAGGACCAGAAAGGCGACCCAGGGATGCAGTTGATGTTCGAGGTGGCGAAGCAGCGAATGCTGTTCCTCATCCTCCACTCTGAGCGGCACCGAAAACGCCGCGATGACACCGGCCAGAGTGGCGTGTACGCCGGACTTCAATACACAAACCCAAAGGATCGCACCAACGATGAGATAGGCGGCGACATGAGTAACGCGCATGAGATTGAGCGTGATCAAGCCGATGATCGCAACGCCTGCCAGAGCCAGTGAAACCAGTGAAAGGTTGTCGGTATAGAAGACGGCAATGATGACGATGGCGCCGAGGTCGTCGATGATCGCGATCGCGGTGAGCAGCACCTTGAGCGACAAAGGGGCGCGCGATCCCAAAAGCGCAAGGATGCCGAGCGCAAAGGCGATGTCGGTTGCCGCCGGAATCGCCCAGCCGCCGAGTGTTGAGGCGTCGTTTCGGTTAAAGAACGCATAGATCAGCGCCGGCACCGCCATGCCGCCGATGGCGGCAACCGCCGGCAGCCCAAGTTGAGTGCGGCTCGCAAGCTGCCCCTCCAAAAACTCGCGCTTGATCTCGAGGCCGACCAGAAAGAAAAAGACGGCCATCCACAGATCGTTGACCCAAAGCAGCAGCGGCTTGGATATGGTCAAGGCGCCGACCTGCACAGATCCCGGTATGTCGCGAAATCGCTCGTAAAGCTCGCCGAACGGCGTGTTCGCCAGAACGAGCGCCGATGCTGCAGCAAGCATCAGGATGATTCCGGCGCTCGCCTCAAGCCGCAGAAACTCCGCCACTCGGGAAAGCGGCGCGAGGGCACCGCTCCCGTGATTGTGGTTCTTGCTTGTTGGCCCACCACTCACGCAATCAATATAGTCTGATCCTCAGGTGCGGCAGAGTCTCGATCCCGGATTTGCGGCGATCAACTGTGACGACCGACTCGATGCCTGAGAAGCAGGCATGTCGCGCCCACAGGACGGACCTCCGGACGAAGCGCGAGGCGCTGCTTTTCCACCTCGATGGCTGCAGAGAACACAACGCCGATGCCGGACGGCAAACGGCGCGGCGGCGGTCAACCCGCGAATGGCAGCGTAGCTTTCACGATTGCGGAGGCTCTGCGATTTCTCCAGGCGGATTGAAGCGGGTGCGGCAACGGCGGTCGATCGCTGCCCCTCAGCGAACCGAAAGGGAGCGACCCGCCAGACGGATGCAATGCGCGAGGAAGGCCGCAGATGCGACCCTGTCGGACTTGGCACGAGAGGCCCGATCGGTTACTGGCCTGCCGGGCGACCCCTTTGGCGGCCGGAGGACGCTGATGGATTGGTATCTCATCGTGAAATTCTTGCATGTTTCGTCTGCGGTCGTCTGGATTGGCAGCGCCTTCATCATGGTGATGCTGGGCATCAGGTGCAATCGCGCCAAGGATGACTCAGGCATGGTCAGCGTCGTGCGCCAGGTGGCCTGGGCCGCCGAGCGGGTTTATGTGCCGGCGAGTGTTGCAACGTTGCTGTTCGGCCTGACCCTTGCCTGGCTCGGGTCCCTTTGGACCAACCTGTGGGTCATTTTGGGCCTTCTGGGTGTGGCATCGACCATGGCTCTGGGAATCCTTGTGCTGACGCCTTTGACCAGGAAGGCGGAGGCGGACTTCACAGCCGGGGGCGCGACGCCGGCCGTGGTGGTCACGTGCCGCGAGATTCTGACGATCGCACAGTTCGATCTGGTCCTCCTGTTTACGGTCATCGCGGACATGGTGTTGAAGCCGAGCGAGTCCGACTGGACGGTCCTTGCCATCATGGCGGTGGTGTTGGCCGCAGCGGCCGTCCTTTGGTTGCCCCCGGCCTTCAGGAAGGCGGCTCCCGCCACCTGACCAGACCGGCCGGCCGGCAACGCGACAGCCGGTTCGTCACCGCGTGGCTTCAGGGTGCATCTGGCGCCTTTTGCGCTTCGTGGTCGGCCGGTTATCGTCAGACAGCGATCGGCTCGATACATTGCTCGGTGTCGTTCTTGACGCTGTTGACGATGCGGGTGACCACTGTAGGCCTCGTCAGCTCCGCGTCGTACGGCTAAGCATCGCGTGGAGGTCGTCGACAGGCGTGTCCTTGACGAACCGGCGCCCAACATTCACAGGCCTTTCGAACTGGGGTCCAGCCGCGCCTCGGGGACCAAAGGCTCGAACAGTTCGATCGGATTGCCGGAAGGGTCTTCGAGGATGACCTGCTTGCCACCAACGCCGGTAACAACGTCGTTGCGGAAGTGGGCGCCGGCGCCGCGCAGTCTCGCCACCATGGCATTGAGGTCGCCTACCTCGATCGCGAAACGGTTCCAACCACCGGGCTCCGGGCCGATCCCGTCGGGCATTGACTGACCACCGCCGCCTGCCGGATTGGGGGCACTCAGCACCAAACGAAGATCGCCTCGCGAGAGCATTGCGAACGGTGGGGCAGGGTGCATCTCGAGTTTGAAGTCGAGAAGGTTTGTGTAAAACGCAAGTGCCGCCTCGACATCATTTACGATGTAGCGGACTTGGACGGTGGCCATTTTTATCCACTCCCATCAGGTCCTCCAGACTAGGCAGGCAGCCATAGTCGAACAACCCGACAGGGCCCGGCGCCGAGATAGCTGCTGGGGACCTTGGTTATGTGTCGAGGCGACGCCCGCTCGCCGCCAGCGGTCCGGGAAGCGCAGCCTCCGACAACCGTCGCTCAGTGCGGACCGGCAGGCTTGCGACGAGGGCCAACAATCAATAGACCGTCGCCGTCAGCTGAAACAGTGGAGGTTCACTTGCCGAGGAAGAATCTCGTCAGTCACCGCGTCGCGTACTCGAAGGACGACATCCGTCAACTCAAGTCACTGGTCAAGGCGCGAACGCCGATGACCGAGATCGGAAGAGTCATGGGCCGCACCGCGGCTGGCGTTCGCATGAAAGCGCACGCGTTGGGCCTTCTCCCGAGGGCCAGACGGAAAGCGACGAAAACGGCGAGCCGCCGCAAGTAGTGGGACTGGGATGCGGAGTATCGAGTCCTGGTAGATGGCGGCAGCGGTATCACCATGTGTTGGGTGAGGCTGACAGCCAGCCGCGGCTAGCGCTTCAGTTTGGATCTCTGACACCGCTTTCCCTGACCTCGGTGAGCTACCCGAAATGGTCAACGCGACTGATTAGTCTTGAGCAGGGTTCGAACCTTATGGCTGGCAGCAGTGGTCCTCGTATCAACATTGTCGCAGCGGTTGTAATCATACTCGCGATCGTCGGGTTTTGGGTCTTGCTTAGGAGTGGCCACCTGCCGTTCGAAATTCATACGAAATAAGTGAATGTCGGCACCCGGGGCGATCGCACTTCCGTGTTGGAAGTTGCCGACTCCCGGGCTCGACGCAGCCCGTATTGCCCCGTGCATTTCAGCGACTTGTCGAAGGACTGCGGCAGTGCTCTCCGCAATCGATCCCTGTTGGGCCCGTCGCGGATCGACACAATCCGCCTCAACCGCAGCGGGCTCGCCTCAGTAGCCGCCTTTCGCCACGCGGCGCAGGCGAAAACTCTCCGAGCTCCGGGCCTTTGGGACCGGCAAATGGGCGTCGACATTTGGACGGCAGGTCCGATGGTTGTCAGAGCGGCAGCGCAAGCGCCAAGTCGAGCATCCGCCGCGCATACGCCGCTTCGTTGTCGTACCAGCACTGCAGCTTGACCATCTTGCCCTTCACCACGCGTGTGGACTGAGCCTGAATGATGGCGGAGCGCAAATCGCCGACGATATCCGAAGAGACCAGGTCCTCCTCGCTATAGCCAAGAATCCCCGCCAGCGGCGGCATCTCGGCGGCATGCTGAAACACACTGTTGACGGACTGCTCTGTCGCGTCTTTCGTCAGCACGGCGCTTATGTCGGTGATGGAGCCATCGATAACGGGGGCGCGGATTGCCATCGCACGCAGGCGGTCCTTCAATTCCGGCAAGACCTGGATGGTAGCCATATCGGAGCCGGTGCTGGTCGGCACGAGGTTCACCCCCGCGGCGCGCCCGCGAATGGTCTTTTTGTCCGGGCGATCGACCAGGGCCTGAGTCGCGGTATAGGCATGCACCGTTGTCACCAGCGCCATTTCGACGCCGAAGTTCTGCAGCAACACCTTCATCGTCGGCACCAGGGAATTCGTGGTGCACGAGGCATTGGAAATGATCTGATGTCGCTCGGGATCAAAGGATTGCTGATTGACGCCCATGATAACCGTCAGATCTGGATTCTTGGACGGTGCGCCGATCACTACGCGGCGCGCGCCTGCATCGAGGTGGCGGGCCGCGGACTCACGGTCCGTGAACCGTCCTGTGCATTCAAAAACGATTTCGACTTCCAACTCTCGCCACGGCAGTTCGGTCGGGTCTTTGACTGCAGTCGTCGTCACGAGTCGGTCGCTAAGCTTCAATCCGTTGGCCCGAGCTTCCACGTCGAAGGGCGCCCGTCCATGCGTCGAGTCACGTCGGATGAGATAGGCGAGATCCTCTGGTGGCACGAGGTCGTTCGCCGCGACGATCTCAACATCTGATGGCGATTCGCTTATGTAGTGGCGCAGTATGAGCCGACCTATGCGACCCAGACCATTGATCGCGATACGCTTCATTGTTGATCTCCAACTATCGCGGTCTTCAACCAAGATGCCGTCGGCGAGGTGTGGGCCACTTCACCGAGGGCCGGGCTCCGTGGGCGAGTGGGAGGCACCCGACTATCGAAGTCGACGACGCCACCACGCCATGTGAGCCTGTCATGGAAGTCTTTGAGCGGTCTTTTTCAAACGGCGGGCGTTTTGGCGAAATCGGCCGTTGCGTGCTCAACCATTTGCTTGAGGTGTGGTCAGATCCGCCTGCGAGCCGGCAAATGCGCCGAGTGAAGCTGGCCAGCTTCGAGGGGAAAGAGGGAAAAGATAAGACCACCAGCACGAGGGGGGCGTCGTGCTGGTGGCCGGCCCGGAAGCTGGGAGGGAGGGCGCTTCGAGCCTGAGGTTGGCATTGCGGGAGGAGCCGCTTTGCCGTGTCCCTGGCGGTCAAACAAGATTGCGTGGCAGACCGCCAGGAAACTGGTACGCCGTATTTCCTACTTTGCGTTCGGCAGGGCAAAGGCGACGATCTGATCGCTGACCCGCGGCGTTAGAATGGCGTTTCCGCCCGCCGCGAACAGCACGTATTCCTTGCCCTTGTAGGTGTAGACGGCGGGCATCGCGACGGCGGGGGCGTCGACCGTCTGCTTCCACAGTACCTTGCCGGTCTTGAGGTCGACTGCCCGCACGCGCGAGTCCATCGATCCGCCGATGAAGATCAGACCCGACTTGGTGACCACAGGCGCGCCGATCGTCACCGATCCCCACGAGTCGGGCATGTAGAAGCCCCACTTCTGGACCTCGCCGAACGGTTCCTTCCAGAGCAGCTTGCCGGTCTTCAGGTCGTAGGAGGCCAGCGTCCCATACGGCGGGTTCCAGCAGGGTAGACCCTGAGGCGAGAGGAAGTTCGAGATGTGGAACCCGTAGGGCGCGCCGGCCTGCGCGAAGTAGCCCGGCTTATTGCCGTTGTTACTTTCCTTCGCGTAGTCAGCGCGTTTCACCAGCCGGTAGATCTGAACGACGCTGGACGAGTTGACGACATACGTGGCCGTGGTTGGGTCGACGGCTCCGCCCCCCCACTCGGTTCCGCCGACTGTTGCAGGATAAGTGAGCGAACCTTTCAGGCTCGGCGGTGTGAAGCGGCCGTCGTAGCGCAACGCTGCGGCCGTCTTGCTGCAATAGCCAAGGCTGGCAAGGTCAGCCAGGCCGAACACTCCCGGCCATTTGTCTGAGACCACTGGCTGCGGCGTCGCCACATAAGGCTGCGTCGGCGAGCTCTTCTCTCCGACGATGGTGGACTGCGGCACCGGCTTCTCGACGATGGGATAGATCGGCTCACCGGTCAGCCGATTGAGGACGTAGAGGAACCCCTGCTTGGACGACTGCACCAGGGCGGGGATGGTCTGGCCGTCTTTCTGGATGTCGACCAGGACGGGCGCCGAGTTGGTATCGTAGTCCCAGATGTCGTGATGGACGAGCTGGCGGCTCCAGATGACCTCGCCAGTATCGGCGTTGAGCGCCGTCACCGAGGTTGCCAGTGGAAGACGCTCGGTGCGGTTGCCGCCGTAATAGTTGGGGCTCGGCGAGCTCACAGGCAGATAGAGAATGCCACGCTCGCGATCGACCGACATGCTGGTCCAGACGTCTGCGGTGCCGGTGGTCTTCGCCTGGTCGGCGGGAATCGCGTCAAAGGTCCACTTGAGCTTGCCGGTCTCGGCGTCGACGGCGAAGACACGGCCGGGAGGCGCCTCGGAATCGGCCCAGTCCTTGCCCGCCCAGCCGATGAACAGCGTGTCCTTGTAGACGGTCGGCGGCTGCAGGATCGAGAGCGGCCATTTAGCGTTGGTGGTGTTCCACCGGTTGATGTCTAGGATGCCATTGTCTCCGAAGCCGCTGCAGAGCTTGCCGGTGTCAGCGTCGACGGCGTGCAGCTTCGCATCCATGGTGCCGATGTAGACGATCTTCTGGCAGGGCTCGTTGGCGACAGGATTGGCCGATTGCCAATAGGCAACGCCGCGGGTCTTGAGATCCGGTTGCGTCAGTGCCTTCAGCGTCGACTTGGTGTCGTATGTCCACTTCACCTTGCCCGTGTCCGGGGTCAGGGCGAAGATCCGGTAGAACGGCGTCGCCAGGTAGATCGTGTTGTTGACGAAGAGCGGCGTCGCCGACCAGTCGGACGCCGGTTTGTTCCCCGTTCCGTCCGAAACGTCGCCCGTGTGGACCTCCCAAGCCTTGGTCAGCTTGCCGACGTTGTCGGGGGTGATCTGGGTCGCTGTAGAATATTTCTGGGCGGCGAGGTCGCCATTGAACGTGTACCAGTCCTGGGCCTGAACGGCCGCCGAGCCGGCAACGACGATACCGGACGCTATCGCTAGCGAGAATGGAACGAGACGGGTCATCGGGGTGACTCCTGCAAGCGGGGTGAATATTTGCGCACGACCGATTTCGTCTGCGCATCGAAGAACACGTTGATGATCCAGCCAACGGCCGCGACGATCATCAGGCCAAGAAGCCAGTCGGCTTCGAGCATCCATGCGGCGAATCCGGTGGCGAGAATGTCGAGACCGGCCAGCGCGACTAGTGTCGCCCCGAGCCCGCCGTGAGGTGCGCGGATCGCCAATAGCAACGCCGCTCCGAGCAGGAGCGCGCTGGATACGATCACCAAGAGGACACCCCTGGTGTGGGAGATGTCGCCACGCCAGAAATAGTCGATCAGCGCGACGAGGAGACCGAGCGCGGAGCCCGCTGTCATGAGCCACGCTCCCGGTTCGTCGAGATGAGTGAGTGGTTGGGATTGATTGGCCATATTCACCTCCTGTGGTTTTGATCGCCGAACGGGAACTCGACGCTCACCTCGAAGGAAACCGTGTTCGATCGCCGGCTTCCCCTCGATCGGCTGGGAAGGTCTCACAGACAATCGATGCTGTATTTCACCGACGATGCGCGCCTTGGCGAAAACCGTCGCTGTCGAGGCGAAGCACCCGGGATTGGGTGCGGCGAGTCTGAGGAGCGCGCAACAAATAAGGGCCGACTGAAGCGCGCCCGGCCCTGTGCGCGCCTAGTGGGCCTCGACCATGGCCTCAATGTTCAACGCAGAGATATTCCTGCGCCAGGTCGCGGGGCTGGTGCCGACATGATTTGTGAACACCCGCGTCAGGTGGCTCTGGTCGCGGAAGCCGCATTCCGTCGCGATTTCCACGAGCGGCCGGTCGCCGCTCTGCATCATTTCCTTGGCCGCCTGTACTCGGCGGTCGAGCAGCCATTTGTGCGGCGGTAGGCCCATGGACTGGCGAAACGCGCGGATGAAATGCCGCACGGAAAGGTGACACTCGTCGGCGACGTCGGCGACGTGAATGGCTTGGGAGAGATCCGATGCCATCATCTCGGTGGCGCGACGCTGCTGCCAGGGGGCGAGACCGCCGACTAGCCTGGCGCTCGTCCCACCGGCATACGCCCGGATCAAATGGAACTGAAGCGCCAAGAAAAGCTCGTCAACGAACAGCGGCATTGCTCGATGCGAATCTTTCAGTGCAGGTATGAGGGAGTAGGCAAGGCTCTTGATCGTTGGGTCCGCGACCGCCGCTCCCTGGGGAACGCTCAACTCCCGCGCCGCCGGCAGGTCGTTCTCGCGGGCCAAACGATCCAGTGGCGCTCGCGGAACGTAGAACTGCACGACGTCAAACGGGCCATTCACCTCAGCGGCAATATCCGATTTCAGGTCATACAGGCATGTGGTGTCTGCCGGAACGACGACGTCGTCGACTTGCTTCCCGTCAATCCGCACGACCCGTCGGATGACGGGACGCAGATGCAGCGAAACGACAAGAGTGTCCTCTTGTTCCAATTTCTCGATTTCGTGTCGCGATGCGCTAGCGCACGCAAGCCGGGTGATGGCGAACTCGCTACCGCCGAACCGCCGCGCGATCATCGGCGGCTTATCCGGCAGTCCCAGAGTCTTCGCCATCCCCGTGCCAAAAGCGCCGCTGGGCGCAGTTCGCGACCTGCCGCCCATCGCGATTCTCCTCAAATGCACCACGCAGGTATGGGTCGATGCTCCGACGATGCCGCCGCGCGGCGCCTCGATCTCGCAGCAACAGCCGCACGCCAGCGCGCAGGACTGACGCCAACGCGCTTGCCAAATACCTGCGTGAAGTGGCTTTGGCCGGCGAAGCCACAATCCAGCGCCACCTCCGACAGGCTTTTTGAAGTGGTCGAGAGCAGCGTTTTCGCGCTCGCAATGCGACGATCGATGAGCCACTGGCTAGGCGCGACGCCTGTGCTCACCCTGAACGCCCGTGCGAAGTGCTTTGCCGTCAGGCCGCATTCGCGGGCGACGGTGCTGACGCAAATGCGCTGGCCGATATGCGCTTCCAAGATCTCAGTGGCACGATAGAGTTGGCACGGCGCCAAGCCCCCTTTGTTGCCTGTTTGACGAAAGACGCCGTCTTTGTTGCCCGCGGCGCATGCCGCAAGGGCACGACGGACGTGCACCTGGAAAAGCTGGTCGGCGCGTTCCTTGCCGCTGCCCGGCGCGTGAATCGCGCGGACGAGTTCGCCAACAACGCCATCTCCAGGCGGCGGAGAGCCTTGGGTGAACCTCGCGTCCCGTTCACTGTCCGCCGCACACGCCGCGGCGACTGTCGTCACTTCCGAAAGAGTCTGCACGGTCTCTTCCAATCTGTCGCCCGCCAAGGCCGCCAAAATGCGTCCTAAGGACCGGTCGGTGCTATTAGACGATGGTGTCGCCGATACCATCGTAGGGCTCGGGCCAGCCATCGCGGACTCAAGGCTTCAGGTCCTCGCCGTTGCTCGATCCAGAGGGCGGCGACGACCTCCGAAAGCCCTGGGTTGCCGGTGAGTCCCACGCTGGGGCGCTGAAGCTCGATTGAAGTGGTGGTGTGCAGGAGAGGACTGACGCGAGGCGCGGCGCAGTGCCGCGCGCCCGCAAGCCACCGATGCGGCCAGCACGGCGGGCCATTGAACGGCAGCGTCCAGTGAACGGCTCACGGCTTTTCGAGGCGAGCCGATACCAACGTCTCATAGACCGAGCGCATAGGACGTCGTCTACTGATCGGGCGTCCATGGTTGAGCGCCAAAAACGGATATCGGGCGTCGGCTCGCGCCTGAACTGAGGTTGTTTTGGATTTCCAGGCGATCAGGCGCGATGAAAGGACCGTCCGCAAGCTTCGTGCTTTGGCGACGCAGTTCGAATGGCTATCGTGATCGGCTATGGGAATCGACGATCCTAAACGTCCGCTCATTTCTATCGTGGACGACGATGAATCTGTGCGTGAGTCGCTGCCGGACCTGCTGAGGGAATTTGGCTTTTCTCCCAAAGCATTCTCTTCGGCGGATGATTTTCTCGGGTCCGGATCCTTGGAACGAACGAAATGCCTGATCCTCGACGTAGCCATGCCAGGTATGTCTGGGCCTGAGCTGCAGCAGGAGCTGCGATGGCGCGGTCACAAGATCCCGATCGTTTTCATCACGGCTCGCGGAGATGAGGCGACCAGGTCGCGTCTACGAGCGCAAGGTGCTGTGGAGTGCCTGTCGAAGCCTTTTAGTGACACGGCTCTTCGCGATGCCGTCAATGCGGCGCTTGAAAAGGGGTGAGGAATGACATGGAGCCTTTCTCTCCAAGAATAGGGGGAGTACGATCCCCTGAGCTGGTTGGGGCGACCACGCCGAATGTGGGGGGGCCCGTATTGCCGGCACCACTCGTATTCGTTGTCGACGATGACGTTTCGGTGCGCGAGTCGCTCGAGGCGTTGATTCGTCATGCAGGGTGGGAAGCGGAGACATTTGAGTCCGCGCAGGAATTCCTGGCGCGCCCGCGCGCTGTCGTTCCCAGCTGCTTGATCCTCGACGTCACCTTGCCAGGTCTCGATGGCCTTGAGCTGCAAAAGCTCGTGGCTGTCGATCGATCCGACATGCCGATCATTTTCATCACCGGACATGGCGATGTGCCAACGACTGTCCAGGCGATGAAAGGGGGAGCGATCGAGTTTTTGACGAAGCCGTTCAATGACGACGCGCTGCTAGGCGCGATCCGCGGCGCCATTGAACGCAGTGAAGCCGCGCTTCGCGACGCGGCCGAGATCAAAGCCCTGGCGATGCGGTACGCCTCGCTCAGTCCACGCGAGCGCGAAGTCATGGGGCTGAGCGAGG
>CAZSWL010000358.1:0-8455 GCA_964610725.1 uncultured Bauldia sp. | reverse complement strand
GAAATGGCCAGCAACAGCTTGCGCAGGTTTTCCGCCTGCTCGGCCTTTTTCGAGACGAGGTCGAGCTTCCTGATCTTGGTCAGACCTTCGACCAGGCGGCCGATGTCCTCGCCGAACAACTGGTCGATCTCGCCACGGGTGGCGTCGGTATCTTCGATGGTGTCGTGGAGCAGCGCCACCGCGATGGTGGCGTCGTCGAGCCTGAGATCGGTCAGGATCGCGGCGACCTCAAGCGGGTGCGAGAAGTAGGGGTCGCCGTTGGCACGCTGCTGCGAGCCGTGCTTCTGCATGGCGTACACGTAGGCCTTGTTGAGCAGGTTCTCGTCCGCGTTAGGATTGTAACGCGTGACCCGCTCGACCAGCTCGTATTGACGCATCATGGCGCAGGCATCCGACGGCTCCCGCCCCCGCCGTGACAGGCGAACCCCGTCTCCCGGTACCCTTTATAGTACCGTAAAGTATAGCCTAAGTTTATGCGCGGCGCGCGATGCAGCCGGCCGAAGAACTCAAAATTCCTCGGTACGGTCGGGGGGAACCATGCTTTCCAGCCCGCGCAGCAATTCTTCCTCCGACATCCGGTCGAAGGTGACCGCCGAGTCGTCGCCGGCGACCGCTGTGTCGGCGTCGGCCGTCGCGATCATCGGCACGGGCTCGGCCTCCGGCTCGTCCACCTCGACATATTTTTGCAGAGAATGGATGAGGTCCTCCTTAAGATCTTCGGGGGCGATCGTCTGATCAGCGATCTCGCGCAACGCCACCACCGGGTTCTTGTCGTTGTCGCGCTCGACCGTCAGCGGCGCACCGCTCGAAATCATCCGTGCCCGATGGCTCGCAAGCAGCACCAGTTCGAAACGGTTGTCGACCTTGTCCACACAATCTTCGACGGTCACGCGTGCCATGCGGCGGCTCCTTTCGTAATATCGCGGCGCATATAGGCCGCCAACCGGCCAAAAGCAAGGCATTCCTGGCCGGAAGCTGGCCCGCTCCCGATTGCTGTCACAGCAGCGAACACTTGTGCTAGGCTGTCGGACAATGTTGTTTCTGATGAGCCGCCCGATCGTCGGCCAAGTCCCGTGACAAATCTATTGAACCGCTTCTTTGCCAATACCATTCACCTTTAGCGACCCGAGAGCCGACTACGATCCGGCAGACACAGGGGTCGTCAGCCAAGAAGGCCCATTCCAGCTAGCAGCCAGCGAGGACATGGTCCGTCACGGGCCGCGCACCAACCGCCACATGGATCAGCAAATGTTCGACCCCCGCGAAAAGATCGCCCTGTTCATAGACGGAGCCAACCTTTACGCCGCCTCGAAGTCGCTCGGTTTCGATATCGATTACAAGCGGCTGTTGCAGGAATTTCAATCAAAGGGCTATCTGCTCAGGGCCTATTACTATACGGCGCTGGCCGAGGAGCAAGAATATTCGTCGATAAGGCCGCTGATCGACTGGCTCGACTACAACGGCTACACCGTGGTCACCAAGCCTACCAAAGAATTCGTCGATGCTTCTGGCCGTCGCAAGGTCAAAGGCAACATGGACATCGAACTGGCCGTGCACGCCATGGAAATGGCCCAGCACGTCGACCATTTCGTACTCTTCTCCGGCGACGGCGACTTCCGTTGTCTGGTGGAGGCGGTTCAGCGCATGGGCCGCAAGGTGAGCGTCGTATCGACCCTGGCCACCCAGCCGCCGATGATCGCGGACGAACTGCGCCGGCAAGCCGACCATTTCATCGAACTCGCCACCCTCCAATCGACCGTTGGGCGCAACCCGGCCGAACGGGCGCAACGCCAGGCCGAACGCGCCCAAGCGAGCACTTTCGAGGAAGAGTTCGAGGAAGACGAGGCGTTCTGACCGGCGTGGCGGCACGCCGGGTGGACGTGAGCGAGCCGGCTGCCGATTGCAGTCTGTGCCCACGGCTGCAGGCATATCGTGAGCGCTGGCGGGCAGCCGAACCGGGTTGGCACAATGCGCCGGTATCGACGTTCGGGCCGCTCGACGCGCGTCTGCTGGTGGTCGGCCTTGCGCCCGGCCTGCGCGGCGCCAATCGCACCGGCAGGCCGTTCACCGGGGACTACGCCGGCGATCTGCTCTACCGAACGATGATCGCGTTCGGTTTTGCGCGCGGCGCCTACCAGGCGCGTCCCGACGACGGTCTCATCCTCATCGACGCCGCCGTCACCAATGCGGTCCGCTGCGTGCCGCCCGACAACAAACCGACGCCGACCGAGATCAGGACGTGCCGGACATTCCTCGCCGCGACCATCGCTGCGATGTCCAACCTCGCCGCGCTTCTCGCACTTGGCCGGATCGCCCACGACAGCCTCGTCGCGGCGCTCGGCCTCAAGCCCAGCACCGCGCCCTTCACGCACGGAGCCGCTCACCAAGCGCAATCCGGCCTCATCGTTTTCGACAGCTACCACTGCTCCCGCTACAACACCAACACCGGCGTGCTCACTGAGGACATGTTCCGGGCCGTCTTTGCCGACATCCGCCGCACGCTGACGTCGTAACGACCAATGCCGTCAGGTATTCAGCCCGATTTCACCGAGCAGATCATCGAGCCTACCTGTCCGCTAAAGGCCCCAGACGCGACGATCGGGTGACGCCTCGATCTTGTGCTGCAACCGATGCTCGTCTCAGCCGCCCGAGGCCGCGCCACCGAAGATCTCTTCGAGCTTGGCCCGCATGACCGCGGCGTCGGCCTCGATGCCGGTCCAGTAGGCGATGCCGATCACGGCCTGATTGACCAGCATCCCGAGGCCGCCGACCGTGACGCAGCCCCGCTTCTCCGCCTCGCGGATCAACGCCGTGCGCGGCGGGTTGGCGACCACGTCGGCAACCACCATGCCTGGCGCCAGCGTTGCAAGGTCGACATCAGGTCGCCGATCAACGTCAGGAAACAGCCCGATCGAAGTGGCATTGACGACGATCTCGGTACCGGAGGGCACGGCGAAGCGATGATCCCACACAACCAGATCCGCCTCGGCCTGCGTCCGTTCGTTGAGCAGGGCAACCAGCCCTTCGCCGTACTCGCGACCTCGGTTGACGACCGTGATCGTGCGCACGCCGGCAAGCGCCAGCTCGACGGCGACGGCGCGCGCGGCGCCGCCGGCCCCGAAGATCACCACTGTCTTGCCGGCCGGATCAACCACCTGCCATAGCGATTTGAGAAACCCCTTGCCGTCGGTGTTCTCGCCGATGAAGCGGTCGCCGCGGCGCACCGCACAGTTCACCGCTCCCATGATCTGCGCCGACTCGCCGAGGCCGGCGAGATGCTCGATCACCGCCACCTTATGGGGCAGCGAGCAGTTGAACCCGACCCAGCCCATCGCCAACGCGCCTGCGACGGCGTCACCGAGCCTCTCCGGCGGAACTTCACAGTTGATGTACCGGGCATCGAGGCCGTGATGATGATAGGCCGCCTCGACGATGGCCACCGTCGGGTTGTCGGCAGCCCCGGTCGAAAAAGAGCCGGTCAGAATGCTCAGGAAATTCAATTGATTAGCCAAGCCTACCCCTTATCCCGCATCAGCCGCGCCTTCTCCCGCTGCCAGCTCCGCTTCTTTTCGGCCTCACGCTTGTCGTGCAGCTTCTTGCCGCGGGCGACAGCGAGCTCGACCTTGGCGCGGCCGCGGTCATTGAAATAGATCTTGAGAGGCACGATGGTCATCCCCTCGCGGTTGACCGCGCCGATCAGCCGGTTGATCTCCCGCTTGTGCAGGAGCAGCTTGCGCGCTCGCCGGGTGGCATGCTGGAAGCGGTTGGCCTGCGTGTATTCGGGGATGTAGGCGTTGTAGAGCCACAGTTCGCCGTGGCGCTCGCCAGCGTAGGCGTCGGCGATGTTGGCCTGTCCGTTGCGCAGCGCCTTGACCTCGGTGCCCACCAGCGCAATGCCCGCCTCGTAGGTCTGCTCAATGGTGTAGTTGAAGCGGGCTCGCCGGTTGACGGCCGCTGTCCGGCCCGCCGGCCTTTCCATCTTCGCCGCCATCGCCTCAGTTGATCAGACCGGCATGCACCATGGCCGCGCGAATTTCGACACGCGTCGGTTCCGACACCTTGACCAGAGGCAGACGGACTTCCTCACTCATCCTGCCGGCCATCGCCAGGGCGAATTTGACACCGGTCGGATTCGGCTCGATGAACAACGCCCGGTGGAGCGGCATCAACCGGTCCTGGTAGCCCAGTGCCTTGGCGAAATCACCGGCAAGGCACGCCGCCTGAAATTCGGCCAGGAGCTTGGGAGCGACGTTCGAGGTCACCGAGATACAGCCATGGCCGCCGTGGGCCATAAACGCAAGCGCCGTGGCGTCCTCTCCCGAGAGCTGGTTGAACTGCGGCCCCATGGCATGACGCTGCAAGCTGACCCGCTCAATCTTGGCGGTGGCGTCCTTGACGCCGCAAATGTTCGCCAACTCGAACAGCCGCGCCATGGTCTCCACCGACATGTCGATCACCGAGCGCGGGGGGATGTTGTAGATGATGATCGGGATGCTGATCGCGTCGTTGACCGCCTTGAAGTGCTGGTAGAGGCCTTCCTGGTTCGGCTTGTTATAGTACGGCGTCACCACGAGGACGCCGTCGGCACCGGCCTTCTCGGCGAAGCGGGCAAGATCGATTGCCTCAGTGGTGTTGTTGGAGCCAGCACCCGCGATCACCGGCACGCGGCCGCCGGCAACCTCGATGCAGACCTGGATAACCCGCTTGTGCTCGGCGTGAGTGAGCGTCGGGCTCTCGCCGGTCGTGCCGACCGGTACCAGCCCGTTCGTCCCCTCGTTGATCTGCCACTCGACAAAGGTGCGAAAGGCATCTTCATCGAATTGGCCGTCGCGAAAGGGCGTTGCCAACGCGGTAAACGAACCCCGGAACATCTCAGCGCCTTCCTGGCGGCCGAATTGTCGTCAAATTCGGCTGTTTTGCTCGCAGGCGACCATAATCCGGGCCTGCCGACCGGGCAACACGCTTCCCCCGCGTCAAACAATCCTTCATCATGGGCCACTAGTTACGTTCAGGAGATGACCGGTCGGGGCGTCCGGGAGGCGGCGTGCGCCTGGCAGGGACGAAAAGGACTGACGGACCAGTGACGATGGGGCGTGCCGGAGCTCGACGCCGGCGCTGGGGAAAGCGCTATTGGCCGTGGCCCGTCGTCGTCGCCGCCACCGTTATTTGGCTCTCGCCGCTGGCTGCGCTGGCGGGGGCCGATGTGCCCACTCCCGTGCCGAGCCCCAATGATGCCGTGCCGACGCCAAGGCTCAGTCCCAGCAGTCAACCCGGCGATCCGATAGGGTCGATCAGCACCGACGACGACTCGCGCGAGGCGGCAGCGCACGAAGACAGCGATCTGCCTGAGGCAGATCCTGCCACGGCGATGCCGGGCGTGCCGACGCCGATGCCAAGCCCCGGCTCCAGCGATCCCCTCGCCTCCGCCGGGCTCGAGCTCGCGATCCAGCTTCTCGCCAACGGCGACCCCGCTGCCGCCACGGTCGCTGCATACGCCCTGCCCAACCGTGTCGACATCAAGATTGTCGACTGGCTGGTTGCGACCAGCGGCGCCAAGCAAGTAGCGTCGGCACGCATCGCCGAGGTCAAGAAAGAGCTGCCCGACTGGCCGGGCCAAGGGTTACTGCGCCTCCGCTTCGAACAGGCCCTGGTTCGCGAACAGCCGCCTGCAGACGAGGTGATCCGCGACCTCGCAGGCAGCAAGCCGATTTCCGACGCCGCTGCCCTGCTGCTCGCTCACGCCTTTATGGACGTTGGCCGCAAGGCCGATGCCGCCAACCTCGTCCGGGACATGTGGCGGACGGAAGATCTTTCCGCCTCCACCGAAAGCGAGATTCTCGCGGACTTCTCCGACGTGCTCACCGCCGCCGATCACAAGGCGCGCATGGACCGACTGCTCTATGAAGGACATGCGTCCGACGCGTTTGCCGCCGCCGAGCACCTCGACAAGAACCAGCAGGCGCTCGCCAAGGCAGTGGCCGCGGTGATCAAGCGTCAATCGATGGGGCCCAAGGCCCTCGAACGGCTGCCGACCGCCGTTAGGCATGATCCGCTCGCCATCTACTCACGCATTCGGACGCTGCGCCGTGCCGACAAGATCAAGGAAGCCGCCGCCCTCCTGAAGGCGGCGCCGCGTGATCCTGAGGCACTTGTCGATCCCGACGCCTGGTGGGTCGAGCGGCGTCTGGTCTCGCGCGCCCTGATCGACGACGGCAATCCCAAGCTGGCCTACCAGATCGCCGCCAACCACTCCGCCGAGTCACCTACGCTGCGCGCCGAGGCAGAGTTCCACGCCGGCTGGTACGCTCTGGAGTTCCTTCACGAACCGGCCGTTGCCGAGAAACACTTCGCGGCGATCGCGGCCATCTCGTCGCGTCCGCTCAGCCTGTCGCGGGCCGAATACTGGCTCGGCCGTGCCGCGGCGGACGCCGGCGACAGCCAAGCGGCCCGTGACCATTTCCAGCGTGCCGCCACGTATCAGACCACCTTCTACGGTCA
Organism: uncultured Bauldia sp.; assembly: GCA_964610725.1. GTDB lineage: Bacteria > Pseudomonadota > Alphaproteobacteria > Rhizobiales > Kaistiaceae > JBBDMC01. The sequence goes on along the minus strand of CAZSWL010000358.1, from coordinate 1,957 downwards.
GCTCGCCGCTACGCGCCTTGGCGATCGGCGGCTCATTTTGTCGCAGCCGCCACCGGCCGATGCCGCCACCCGCGAGCGCTTTGCCAGTCGCGAGATGGTGCAAGTCATCCAGCACCTGACCGCCGTGGGCGACACCGATCAGATCGACCTGTTCGACCGCAGGCTCGCCGACACGCTGACCGATCCGGCTGAAATAGGCTTGCTTGCCGCCATGGCTGAAAAGAACGGCGAGCACCAGATAGCGCTTCGGATCGGCGTCGTCGCCGAATCGCGCGGTTTGCCGGTCGATTCCCTGGCCTTTCCGATTGCGGGAATCCCCACCTCTGTGAATACGCACGGTGTCGAACGGCCAGTAGTGTTCGCCGTCGCCCGCCAGGAGAGCAATTTCAATCCGGAGGCGGTCAGCAGTGCCGGCGCCCGCGGCCTCCTCCAGTTGATGCCGGCAACCGCGCAGACGGCCGCCAAGCTCGCCGGCGTCAGCTATTCGAAAACCCGCCTGACCTCTGATCCCGGTTACAATGCCTCCCTCGGCGCCGCCCATCTCAGCAACCTCGTCGACGACTTCCGCGGCTCCTACGTTATGACCTTCGCCGCCTACAATGCCGGCGCCAGTCGCGTCACCGATTGGGTGAAGCGTTACGGCGACCCCCGCGATCCGAAGGTCGACGTCGTCGACTGGATCGAGCGGATTCCGTTCACCGAGACGCGCAACTACGTCGAGCGGATCATGGAGAATCTGCAGGTCTACCGCGCCCGCCTGCAATCGCCAGCACTCACCATCGAAGCGGACCTGAAACGCGGCACGCCTTGACGCCTTGGCGCCGACAGGTGATATCGGCGCCCTATGTCCAGGAAGACCACGGCCATCGCAACCGAGCGCGATGACGATCCGCCGGCCGCACCGCCCCCGCGCGACATGACCTATGTCGGCACTGACGGCCTGACCCTGTTCGCCCGCGATTACGGCGATCGCCTGTCGCCGTGGCTACCGGTGGTCTGCCTCGCCGGTCTCACGCGCAACAGCCGCGATTTTCATGAACTCGCCGTCTTCCTGGCTGGCCATCATCAGCGCCCGCGCCGCGTCGTCGCCTTCGATTACCGCGGTCGCGGCCGTTCCCAGTGGGACAACGACGCCCGCCACTACAACCCGCTCACGGAGCTGAACGACGTCCTCGACGGCATGGCACGCCTTGGCATTGCGCGGGCGGCTGTCGTCGGCACGTCGCGCGGCGGCATCATCGGCATGTTGATGGGCGTCGCGCGTCCGCAGTCGATTGCAGCGCTGGTACTCAACGACATCGGCCCGGCCATCGAGGCGCGCGGCCTCGCCCGCATAAAGAGCTACGTCGGCGGCACCCCGATTCCCGACGACTGGGCCGATGCTGCGCGCATTCAGCGTCGTCTGCACGGCGGCCAGTTCACCGCCATGGACGAGACCGATTGGGAGGTCTTCGCGCGGTTGACCTATCGCGACGACGATGGTCGCCCGGTCAGCGACTACGACCCGGCCCTCGCCCACACGCTGCGCGGGATCGAGCTCGACCAGCCGGTGCCGACGATGTGGGATGAGTTCCGCGCCCTGCAGGCGATCCCGATTCTGGTATTGCGCGGAGAGAACTCGGACTTGCTGTCACCGGAAACCGTCGCCGCGATGAGGGCCGCGCACCCCCGCCTCGACGATCTGGTGATTGCCGACGAAGGCCATGCGCCGCTGCTGCGCCCCGGCGCCCTGTTCAATCGCATCGCCGCTTTCATCGCAGACGCCGAAGGCGCCGGTCCGCCTGACGACGCCGTCATTCCACGCCACGAGGTCGCCTATGACCTCGACGGGCCGACGTCGGCCGGCGACTAAGCGTCGTCGTCGTGGTGCTCGGCCTTGCGCGATTCTTGCTGGCGCCGCCGTGCTCGCCGTCGCTCCGCCGATTTGGTGAAGCCGGTGTCGCCGCCGCTCGCCAGC
>CAZSWL010000357.1:0-6702 GCA_964610725.1 uncultured Bauldia sp. | reverse complement strand
ATCACCAAGCCGATGTTCGTGGTGATCGACTTCTTCTACCATCTGTTCGGCAACTTCGGCGTCGCCATTCTGGCAGTGACGGTGCTGGTCAAGGCCGCCTTCTTCCCGCTCGCCAACCGATCCTACAAGTCGATGAGCGCGATGAAGAGGCTGCAGCCGCAGATCGCGGAGATGCGCGAGCGCTACAAGGACGACAAGGTCAAGCAGCAACAGGCCCAGATGGAGCTGTTCAAGAAGGAGAAGGTCAACCCGCTCGCCGGGTGCTGGCCGGTCGCCGTCCAGATTCCGGTGTTCTTCTCCCTCTACAAGGTGCTGTTCGTCACCATCGAAATGCGCCACGCGCCATTCTTCGGCTGGATCCACGACCTGTCGGCACCCGATCCCACCAATGTCTTCACCCTGTTCGGCCTGATCCCATGGGATCCCTCAACGGTTCCCGGGATGGGCGGATTTCTCATTCTGGGCGCGTGGCCGCTGATCATGGGCATCACCATGTTCGTGCAGATGAAGCTCAATCCCACGCCGCCGGACCCGGCCCAGGCGATCCTGTTCACGTGGATGCCCGTCATTTTCACCTTCATGCTCGCCAAGTTTCCGGCCGGACTGGTCATCTATTGGGCATGGAACAACACGCTGTCGGTCACCCAGCAGTACATCATCATGCGGCGGCAGGGCGTCGATGTGGATCTTCTCGGCAACATCACGGGCACGTTCCGACGAAGCTCGCGGGCCAAATCCGCAATGGCGACGTCGGCCAAGCCGCCCCCGGGCCAGCCGCAAGACGACACCGAGTCGGTCGAACCACAGACACCGCGCAAGGCCAAGAAGGCAAACGGCAAGGTCAAGCCGAGAAAAGCCGGCGCCAAGGCAAGAGGCTGACCGGCTGCCCTGTGATGCCGCGCGCGGCCGAGGGAAAGAGGCCATGGCCGGGCCAGTCGCCGCCGCTCGACGTGAAGCCGGACGCGTTCTGTTCGCCAGACCGTGGCGGTTCATTGCCGCCGCGACTGCCTTCGTCGGGCTGCCGGCGGCAGACAATATTGAGGTCGCCTTCGCGGGCCGTTCCAATGTCGGCAAGTCTTCGCTGATCAACGCACTCACCGGCCAAGGAGCCCTGGCAAGGACGTCCAACACGCCCGGTCGGACACGTCAGCTCAACTTCTTTGGGGCCGACGCGGGACTGACCATCGTTGACATGCCGGGTTACGGATACGCGCGCGCGGCGAAGAAGGAGGCCGCTTCCTGGCAGCGCGCGGTGTTCGACTATTTCGCCGGCCGCGCCAACCTGCGTCGGGTCTACGTTCTGGTCGATGCTCGCCGCGGGCTCAAGCCCAACGACCTGGCCGCGCTCGACCTTCTCGACAAGGCGGCGGTGTCCTACCAGATCGTCATGACCAAATGCGACAAGCTGAAGCCCGAGGCACTCGAACAGACGACCGCCGCAACGGCCCGGGCGGTCGCCAGGCGCCCGGCCGCACATCCCATGGTCGTCGCCACTTCGGCGGTAACCGGCCTGGGCCTCGACACCCTGAGGGGCGAAATCGCCGCGTTGGTCGGCGCGTCGGCAGCGGCCTAGACTCCTCTGGTCGTGTCGTGAGCGGCGGCGGTGATCCGCCGGCTTCCCTGGTTTGTCCGCCCGGCACAAACCCGGTATAGAACCAGCCCCTGCCGAAAGGCCGTCGCCATGAACGACACCACCGATCGGGACACAATCGACGCCATCCAGCGGGCGCGCCTGATCTCCGCGGCGCTGCCCTACATGCTCACCTACGACGACAAGGTGGTGGTGGTGAAGTACGGCGGGCACGCCATGGGCGACGCCGACCTTGCCAAGGCGTTCGCCCGCGACATAACGCTGCTGGAGACGTCCGGGGTGAAACCGGTCGTGGTGCACGGCGGCGGACCGCAGATCGGCGAGATGCTCGGGCTGCTGGGCATCAAGTCGGAGTTCCGCAGCGGGCTGCGGGTCACCGACCAGCGTACCGTCGAGGTGGTCGAGATGGTGCTGGCCGGCTCGATCAACAAAGAGATCGTCATGGCGATCAACGCCGAGGGCGGCAAGGCGGTCGGCCTGTCGGGCAAGGACGGCAATATGGTGTTCGCCGAGAAGGTGACGCGCACGGTCAAGGACCCCGATTCGAACATCGAGAAGGTGGTCGACCTCGGGTTCGTCGGCGAGCCGAAGCACGTCAACCGTGCGGTGATCGACATGGTGCTCGGCGCCGGCCTCATCCCGGTGATCGCGCCAGTCGCGCCCGGCGACGACGGCCTCACCTACAACGTCAACGCCGACACCTTCGCCGGTGCCGTCGCCGGCGCGCTCGACGCGACGCGCCTGTTGTTCCTGACCGACGTGGCCGGGGTGCTCGACGGCAACGGCAGGCTGATCCGGCAAATGACGGTTGCCGACGCGCGTCAGCTCATCGCCGACGGCACCATATCGGGCGGCATGATCCCCAAGGTCGAGACGTGCATGGAGGCGCTGGCGCATGGCGTCGCGGGCGTGGTCATTCTGAACGGCAACACGCCGCACGCCGTGCTGCTCGAACTGTTCACCGACCACGGCGCCGGCACCCTGATAAAGCCATGAACGTCCCTTCGCCACGGTCGCCGGCCGCGGCGGACGACCTGTCGCCGTTCGCCGCCGTCGACGGCTGGGTGTTCGATCTCGATAACACCCTCTACCCGCGCCATACTGATCTCTTCCGTCAGGTCGATACGCGTATTCGCGACTACGTACAGCGGCTGCTCAATCTTGGCCCGGAGGAGGCCCAGCGAATCCAGAAGGATTACTACCGGCGCTACGGCACCACCTTGCGCGGACTGATGGAGGAGCATGGCATCCTGCCTGACGACTTTCTCGAATACGTCCACGACATCGACCATTCGCCGGTCGAGGCGAACCCGCGACTGGCGGCGGCGATCGGCAGGTTGCCGGGCCGCAAGTTCATCCTCACCAACGGCTCGCGGGCGCACGCGGAAAAGGTCGCCGAGCGGCTCGGCGTCACCGGTCACTTCGAGGACATCTTCGACATCGTGCGCTCGGAACTGCTGCCGAAGCCCAACCGGGAGACCTACGACCGGTTCCTTGCCAAGACCGGGGTCACGGCCAAGACGGCGGCGATGTTCGAGGACCTGGCGCGCAATCTCATCGAGCCGCAGGCGCTCGGGATGACCACGGTGCTGGTGGTCCCGGCCGGCACCCGCGAGGTGTTTCACGAGGATTGGGAGCTGGAAGGTCGCGACGGCGCCCACATCGATTTTCTCACCGACGATCTCACCGGCTTCCTCGAAGACGTGCTGGCGGCGACGACGAGGCGGTAGGATCGGCGCACATGGATGAGTGAGATGAGCGACGTCGATACCAGCCTGCAGGCGACCATCGGAGCGGCCTACGAGCGTCGCGACGAGATGGACGCCAAAACCACCGGCACCGTCCGCGAGGCGGTCGATGAGGCATTGGCGCTGCTCGACCGCGGCGAGGCGCGTGTGGCCGAAAAGAAGGACGGCGCGTGGACGGTCAACCAGTGGCTCAAGAAGGCGGTGCTGCTGTCGTTCCGGCTCAATGCGATGACGACGATCAGCGGCGGCCCGGGGGGCGGCGGCTGGTGGGACAAGGTCCCGTCCAAGTTTGCCGCCTGGAGCGACGTCGATTTCGCCCGCGCCGGCTTTCGTGCGGTGCCCAACTGCGTGGTGCGCCGGTCGGCCTACATCGCGCCCGGAGTGGTGCTGATGCCGGCCTTCGTCAACGTCGGCGCCTACGTCGATTCGGGAACCATGGTGGATACCTGGGCGACCGTCGGCTCCTGCGCCCAGATCGGCAAGAACTGCCATCTTTCCGGCGGTGTCGGCATCGGCGGCGTGCTGGAGCCATTGCAGGCCGGCCCCACCATCATCGAAGACAACTGCTTCATCGGCGCTCGCTCGGAGGTGGTCGAGGGGGTCATCGTCGGGGAAGGCTCGGTTATCTCCATGGGGGTCTTCATCGGCGCCTCGACCAAAGTGATCGATCGCGAAACCGGCCAGATACACATGGGCAAGATCCCGCCCTATTCGGTGGTGGTTTCGGGCAGTCTGCCCGGCAAGCCGCTGCCCGGCGAGGCGTGGGGTCCATCGCTCTACTGCGCCGTCATCGTCAAAAAGGTCGACGAAAAGACACGGGCGAAGACCGCAGTAAACGAATTGCTCAGGGATTAAGCGCATCCCGCCGGTGCGGCCAAGCACTGCTGGCGACATTGACGCTTGCCGGTGGAGATCGCTAAACCCGCCCAAGCTGGCCGTCCCCCGATCGTCCGAGGCATGATCCAACCGCCCGATCAGGTCGCACTGCTGAAGGCGCTCATCGCGTGCCGCTCGGTGACGCCGGCCGATGGCGGCGCGCAGAGCTATCTCGCCCAAGTCCTTGCCACCGCCGGTTTCAAAGTCGCGCGCAAGACCTTCACCAGCGAGGGCACGCCCGACGTCGACAACCTTTTCGCCTCGATCGGCCGTGGCGCGCCTCATCTGGTTTTTGCCGGCCACACTGACGTGGTGCCGCCGGGCAACGAGGACCGCTGGCGGTTCCCGCCGTTCGCCGCCGAGGTGGCTAACGGACAGGTTTACGGACGCGGGGCCGTCGACATGAAAGGAGCAATCGCTTGTTTCGTGGCTGCCGCCCTCGCATTCCTCGACGGTGATGCGCCTGCCGTCGGAACGCTGTCGCTTGCCATTACCGGCGACGAAGAAGGCCCGGCGATCAACGGCACGCGCAAACTGATCGCCGCGGCGCTTGCCGATGGTCATCGCTTCGACGCGGCGATCGTCGGCGAGCCGACCTCACGCCAGCGGCTCGGCGATACGATCAAGGTCGGTCGGCGCGGCAGCCTGTCGGCGACCATCCGCGTCGCAGGCCGCCAGGGACACGTCGCCTACGCCGAGCGCGCCGACAATCCGATTCCGCGGCTCATGAGGATTTTGGACCGCTTGAGCGGGCTGACTCTCGACACCAGCAGCGGCGATTTCACACCCTCGCGCCTCGAAATCACCAGCGTCGACGTAGGCAATCCCGCCTTCAACGTCATTCCCGACGCCGCTTCGGCAAGGCTCAACGTCCGCTTCAACGACAATTGGTCGGCGGCAACGCTGGAAGCGCGACTGCGTGGCGAGGTCGCCGCAGCCGCCGGTGATACATCGTATGAGTTCACCGTCGCACCGGGCGCCAGCGACTGGTTCCTCACCCGGCCAGGTGCGTTGGTCGACCTCCTTGCCGCCGCGATCGAAGAAACGACCGGAGTGACGCCTGAGCGGTCGACGGGCGGCGGCACCTCCGACGCCCGCTTCTTCAAGGACGTTTGCCCGGTGGTCGAGTTCGGCCTCGTTGGCGAGACCATGCACCAAACCGATGAGCATGTGTCGATCGCCGACCTGAACCACCTCACCACGATCTACGGCCGCTTCCTTGAACGTTACTTTGCATCGGGACGACCATGATCAGCCGTGACGACATTGTCCGTTCGCTCAACGCCGCGTGGCTGGTGTTCCTCGACCGGCCGAACGCCATGCGCCTGTTCGACGCCAGCTACGGCGGCTTCTGGCGATCCTTCCAGGCGATCATCCTGGTGGTGCCGGCCTATGCGGTGACCGTGTTTGCCGACCGTGCCGACCTCGCCGCCGGGACGACAGCCGACGAACCGTTCAACGAGGCGGCGTTCATGGCGGCCAAATGGCTGACGCTTGCTCTCGACTGGATCGCGCTACCGCTGTTGCTGGCGGCGCTGGCTTCTTTCCTCGGCATCCGACGCGGTTATCCCCTCTACGTGGTTGCCCGCAACTGGTCGACGGTGCTGATCGTGCTGCCGTTTGCCGCGATCGCACTTGCCGATCTTTCGGGCCTGGTAAGCCCTCAGGCGCTCCTCATTCCGTCGGTCCTTGCCCTCGCGATCGCCCTGCGCTTCAGCTACCTGATCGCGCGGCGGGCGCTAGGGGTCGGCGTCGATGCGGCGATCGGATTCGTCGTTCTCGACTTCCTGGTGAGCCTCGGCCTCGCCCGGCTGATCGGGCGCCTGTTCGGCGTCGACATCTCGATCTAATAGTCGACGGCCACGAGATACAGCCCCTCGGCCGGCGCGACCGGACCCGAGCGGGCGCGATCATGCGCGACCAGGGCCTCGCCGACGGCGGCGACCGGCCACGAGCCGTCGCCCACCTTCTTCAGTGACCCGACCATCGAGCGGACCTGATTGTGCAGGAACGAGCGGGCGCTGGCTCTCACCAGCACCTCGCCCGCCTCGCGTGTGACCTCGAGCCGGTCGAGGGTCTTGACCGGGGAACGGGCCTGACATTCGGCTGAGCGAAAAGTGGTGAAGTCGTGCTTGCCAACAAGGCTCTGGGCGGCGGCGTGCATCGCCTCGACGTCGAGCGGCGCCGATACCCACCAGGCACGGCCGCGATCGAGAGCGAGCGGCGCCCGCCGTTCGCTGATCCGATAGAGATAGTGGCGCCGGACTGCGGAAAAGCGCGCGTCGAAATCATCGGCGACCATTGTCGCCGACAGGATCGCGATCGGTTCGGGCCGCAGGTGGGCGTTGACCGCGTCGCGCACGGTCTCGGCCGGCCAGGCCCGTTTGAGGTCGATGTGGGCGACCTGGCCCAGCGCGTGGACGCCGGAATCGGTGCGGCCGGCGCCCTTGACGACGACCGTCTCGCCCGAGAAGCCGGCGACCGCTT
>CAZSWL010000356.1:0-6764 GCA_964610725.1 uncultured Bauldia sp. | reverse complement strand
GATGTTCGACCACCAGGTCGAGGGCGTCATCCACTTCGCCGGTGACTTTGCCCGCCAGGCGGAGTTCGGCGACGGGACGGTGCAGGTGATCCTGCACGGTACCGACGCCAACACCGCCCGCATCATCCAGGGCTACGCCCTCGGCGCCATCGGCCAGGCGGCGCAGCGCCGCGCCGCCGAAGGCAACCCCGTGTCGGGCGTCGGCCCGGTGGTGGTGCAGAGCCGAGCCTGGTTCAACGAAGCCAACGACAGCCACTACTTCCTGGTCCCCGGCCTGATCGTGCTGGTCATGACGCTGATCGGCGCTTTCCTCACCGCCATGGTGATGGCGCGCGAATGGGAGCGTGGCACGATCGAGGCGATCTTCGTCACCCCCGTCAGGGCGGACGAGATCCTGCTCGGCAAGATCATCCCCAACTTCGTCATGGGCATGATCGGGCTGGCGCTGTGCGTGCTCGCCGCGCGCTTCCTGTTCCACGTGCCGCTGCGCGGCTCGCTGGCGGTGCTCACCGTGGCGTCGACCCTCTACCTGCTGGTGGCGCTCGGCATCGGCCTGGTCGCCTCGTCGGCCTCCAAGAGTCAGTTCGTCGCCAGCCAGATCGCGCTGCTCACCACCTTTCTGCCGGCGATGCTCTTGTCCGGTTTCCTGTTCGACCTGCGGTCGATGCCGCTGGTGGTGCAGCTGATCACCTACGCCGTGCCGGCGCGCTACTTCGTGGCGCTGTTGCAGACCATCTTCCTCGCCGGCGACATCTGGAGCGTCATCCTGCCCAACGCCGCGGTGCTGGCGGTGATGGCGGCGGTGCTGATGGCGCTGGCGCTCGCCGCCACCCGCAAGAAGCTCGCCTGAGGCCGCCGTGGGCGCCGCCTTTCACCGCATCCTCACCCTGGTACGCAAGGAGATGCTGGCGCTGCTCAGGGACCCGCGCAGCCGCGTCATTCTGTTTCTGCCGGCGATCGTCCAGACCCTGCTGTTCGGCTACGCGGCGAGCTTCGATCTCAACCACGCCCCCTACGCCGTCTACGATCAGGACCGCAGCGCCGCCTCCCGACAGCTGCTCGCCATGTTCGACGGCTCCGGCGTGTTCGACCGCGTCGCCAACGTCGACCGGGCGGCGGACGTGCGCGACCTGGTCGACCGGCGCCGCGCCCTCCTGGTGATCGAGATTCCCCAGGATTTCTCGCGCCGCCTCGCCGCCGGCACGCCGGCCGACATCATGGTGATCGCCGACGCACGCAACTCCAACACCGCCGGCACCGCGCTCGGCTACGTCAACGCCATCGTCAACCGGTTCAACGGCGACTGGCAGCAGCGCCACGGCCTCAGCGGGCCGGCGGTGAGGCCGATCGTGCGCGCCTGGTACAACCAGAACCTGGAAACCAGCTGGAACATGATCCCGGCCCTGATCGGCGTGATCACGCTGTTGCAGACGCTGCTGCTGACCGCCCTGTCGGTGGCGCGCGAGCGCGAGGACGGCACCTTCGACCAGCTGCTGGTAACGCCCATGCGTCCTGCCGAGATCATGGCCGGCAAGGCGCTGCCGGCGATCCTGGTCGGGCTGACCCAGGCCACCCTCATCCTGCTGGTGGCGCAGCTGTGGTTCCGCATCCCCTTCGCCGGTTTCTTCCTCACCCTCTACGTCGGCCTCATCCTGTTCATCGCGGCGGCGGTCGGCATCGGCCTGTTCGTCTCCTCGCTGGTCGCCACCATGCAACAGGCGATGCTGTTCTCCTTCGTCCTGCTGATGCCGTTCATTCTCTTGTCCGGCTTCGCCACGCCGATCGGCAACATGCCGCAACTGTTCCAGGACCTCACTTTCATCAACCCGCTGCGCTACGTCGTCGACATCACCCGCCGGGTCTATCTGGAAGGGGCGGGCTTCGCCCAGATCTTCGGCGACCTGTGGCCGCTGGTGGCGATCGCCGCGGTCACGCTGCCGGTGGCGGCGTGGATGTTCCGCAACCGGCTGGCGTGACGCCACGGCATGGGGTCAGCGGCCGAGGTGAAACCTGTTCTCGGGCAAGCCCGGCACGTCGACGGGGAGCGCGAACAATCCGCCGGCCAGCCGTTCGCCGGCCGCGGCACCGGCGCCGCCGCCGCCGGTGGTGATGAACAGCGTCTTCAGTTGCGGGCCGCCGAAGGTGCAGGTGGTCACCGCCGCCACCGGCATCTCGACGACGCGGTCGAGCCTGCCGTCCGGGCGCACCCGCACCACGCAGGCGCCGCCGTAGCGGGCGTTCCACAGGCAGCCCTCGCGGTCGACCGCCGAGCCGTCGGGCCGGCCGCGATCGTAGCCGGCGAAGAAGGGACGCTCGTTGGCGATGCGCCCGCTGCGCAGGTCGTAGTCCCACACCGACACGGCGTTGGCGAGGGTGTCGGCCGCGTAGAAGCGGGTGTTGTCGGGGCTCCAGGCGACGGTGTTAAAAACGCCGATGCCGGTCTTCTCGATCGTGCTCGTCCCGTCGGTGCGCACGCAAAACAGGCGTCCGGCGGCTCGATCGTCGATCGGCAGATCGGCACCGTCGGCGCCGACGTTGTTGGCCATCGAGCCGACCCAGAAGTGGCCGAGCGGATCGGGGCGGCCGTCGTTGAGGCGCACGCGCGGCCAGTTGCGCTCGGGGCTGGCGAATTCGGCACGGGCGTCGTTGGCCGGCTGCCACAGGATCAGCCGGGCGGCGGTGGCAACCAACAGCGTGTCGGCGCGGTCGGTGAGCGCCAGCGCCGTCGGCGGCTCGGCGAAGAACCAGTTCCTGACGTCGCCGGTGCGGGCATCGAGGCGATGGACAAGGAAACGGTTGATGTCGACCCAGTAGAGGGCATGCTCGTCGGCATGCCAGACGGCCCCCTCCCCGGTCCAGTCACCGGCCGGCACCACGCATATCGGCCGCGCCATCCTCGCCTCGCCGGTCTGCCCACAACTTGGGCGCCGATGCGCCCAATCGCCACTGGCGGTACACCGATTCCTCTGCCAAAAACCAGCCCGACAAAACAACCGGCGGCGGCCTGGGGCGCCGTCGGGGTCCGGTGAGGAGCAGCCGTCCACCATGAGCAGCCGCATCATCGCCGTCGCGCCTTTCGACCTCGTCATCTTCGGCGGCGCCGGCGATCTCGCCTTCCGCAAGATCCTGCCAGCCCTCTATCAGCGCCATCGCGACGGCCAGATCCCGCCGGTCAGTCGGGTCATCGGGGTGTCGCGGCGGGCGATGGGCGACGAGCGGTACCGCGCCGCCGCCAGAGAGGCGCTCGGCCGTTACGTCGGCGAGGCCGATCGCGACGCGGCGGTGGTGGAGACCTTCCTCAAGCGGCTGCATTTCCTGTCCATCGACGCCGAGGCCGACGCCGGCTGGGACGACCTCGCCCGCCTGCTCAAGCCGGACAGGGAGCGCATCCGCGCCTTCTACCTGGCGGTGTCGCCGGAGCTGTACGGCATTATCGCGGCAAAGCTCGGCGCGATGGGGCTGGTCAGGTCCGACACGCGGGTGATCATGGAGAAGCCGATCGGCCACGACCTCAGATCGGCGATGGCGGTCAACGACGCGGTCGGGCGCGTGTTCGACGAGTCCCAGATCTACCGCATCGACCACTACCTCGGCAAAGAGACCGTCCAGAACCTGATGGCGCTGCGCTTCGGCAACGCCCTGTTCGAGCCGCTGTGGAACGACGCCCACGTCGACCACGTGCAGATTACGGTCGCCGAGAGCATCGGCGTGGAGGGGCGCGGCGGCTACTACGAGCGAGCCGGCGCGCTGCGCGACATGGTGCAGAACCACCTGCTGCAACTTCTCTGCCTGGTCGCCATGGAGCCGCCGACGTACATGGACGCCGATTGCGTGCGCGACGAGAAGCTGAAGGTGCTGCGGGCGCTGAAGCCGATCGATGCCAGCAACGCCGCCGGCGCCATCGTGCGCGGGCAGTATCGCGCCGGCGCCAAGGCGGTGTTCCCGGCCTATACCCAGGAGGTCAACAACGCCGACAGCAAGACGGAGACCTTCATCGCCCTCAAGGCCGAGATCAGCAACTGGCGATGGGCGGGCGTGCCATTCTACATCCGCACCGGCAAGCGCATGCCGGTGCGCGTCTCCGAGATCGTCATCAACTTCCGCGCCATTCCGCACTCGATCTTCGCGGTGGGGGCGGGAGCGATCGAGGCCAATCAGCTGGTGCTGCGCCTGCAACCCGACGAGGGGGTCATGCTGTGGCTGATGATCAAGGACCCCGGGCCCGGCGGCATGCGGCTGAGATACGTGCCGCTCGACATGAGCTTCGCCGAAGCCTTCGGCGCGCGCAGCCCGGACGCCAACGAGCGGCAGATCCTCGACGTCATCCGCGGCAACCAGACGCTGTTCATGCGCCGCGACGAGGTCGAGGCGGCGTGGCAATGGATCGATCCGATCGCGGAGGCCTGGCAACAGTCGGGTGAAGCGCCCAAACCCTATCCGGCGGGCACGTGGGGGCCGTCGGCGGCGGTGGCGCTGATCGAGCGCGACGGGCGCACCTGGCACGAAGACGGCGGCTGACGGCCGGCTCAGCCGACGGCGCCGAAGAACCCGTCGCACGGCGGCAGGATCACCCAGCGTCCGCCCTCGTCGAGCCTGCCGGAAAAGACGTGGCCGGCGAGCGCCGTAACGGCCATTGCGCCGGGAAGGTCGAAGCGCGCCTCGGTCGATCCCAAGTTGAACAGGCAGAGCAGGTGCTCGCCGCCCCCGTGGCGGGTGAAGGCAAGAACGTCGGACGGTCCGTCGAGAAAAGCCATGGAGCCGATGGTCAGGGCGGGATGGTCGCGGCGAAAGGCGATCAGCCGGCGATAGTCGGCAAGCAGCGAGCCCGGCGTCACCTGTTGGCGATCGACGGCGCGGGTGACGTGCTCGGGCGGGATCGGCAGCCACGGCTTGGCAATCGAGAAGCCGGCGTTGGGCGCCTCGGCCTGCCACACCATCGGTGTGCGGCAGCCGTCGCGGCCCTTGAATTCGGGCCAGAAACGGATGCTGTAGGGGTCGACCATATCGGCGACGCCGATGTCGGCCTCGGTGAGAGCGAGCTCCTCTCCCTGGTAAAGCGACACCGAGCCGCGCAGCGATAAAAGGATGCCGGCGGCGAGACGGGCGAGCCGATCCTGGTCGAGGCCCGCGCGCGCCCAGCGGCTGACATGGCGGGGGACGTCGTGGTTGGAAAACGCCCAGCACGGCCAGCCGTCGTTGACGATGGTCTCGAACAGCTCGATGCGGCTGCGGAAGACGGCGGCCGAGAACTCCGGCCCGAGAAAGTCGAAGGTGTAACACATGTGCAGCTTGTCGCCGCCCGAGGTGTATTGCGCCAGGAGCTTGAGCGCGAACGTGCCGCCGTCGCCGATCTCGCCGACGCTGGTGGTGCCCGGGTAGCGGTTGAGCAGCGCGCGCACCCGCGTCAGGAAGGCCACGGTTTCGGGACGATTCTTGTCGTGAATGTGGTCCTGGAAGCCGTAAGGATTGATCGGCAGGTCCTGCTCGCTGCCACCGAGGCTGGCCGGCGGATTGTCGCGACGGGCGGCGTCATCGAAGAAGTAGTTGACCGCGTCGAAACGGAAGCCGTCGACGCCGCGCTCGAGCCAGAACTCGACCACGGCGAGGATCGCCTCCTGGACGGCCGGGTTATGCAGGTTGAGGTCGGGCTGCTCGGTCAGGAAATTGTGCAGGTAATACTGGCGGCGACGGCTGTCCCATTGCCACGCCGGGCCGCCGAACACCGACAGCCAGTTGTTGGGCGGGGTGCCGTCGGGCTTGGCGTCGGCCCACACGTACCAGTCCGACTTGGCGTTGTGATGGCTGGCGCGGCTGTCGCGAAACCAAGCATGCTGGTCGGAGGTATGGCTGAGCACCTGATCGATGATCACCTTGAGGCCGAGGCGATGGGCCTCGGCGACGAGTTCGTCGAAATCGGCGAGCGTGCCGAACAGCGGATCGACGTCGGTGTAGTCGGCCACGTCGTAGCCGAAATCCTTCATCGGCGAGACGAAGAAGGGTGAGATCCACACCGCGTCGACGCCCAGCTCGGCGACATAGGCCAGGCGGCGGGTGATGCCGGCGAGGTCGCCGACGCCGTTACCGCTGGTGTCCTGAAAGGAGCGCGGATAAATCTGATAGATGATGGCGCCGCGCCACCATTCGGCGGCCGCGTCACGGGACCCGGCGTCATCGGTCGCAGGCGTCACTGGCATCGCGTCGCAGGAGCGGCCTCACGCACCGCGACGTGCGAATGCCCTGCCCTTGTCGTCGAAAACGTGCACGGCAGCGACCGGTGCGGTAAGGCCGACCTCGGCGTGGCGCTTGATCGGAACGTTGCCCTCAAGCTTGGCGATGATCGGCTCCTCGTAGCCGCAATCGACGTAGAGCAGGGTCAGCTCGCCGAGATGCTCGGAGACGTCGACGCGGCCACGGAAGATGGCGTCGTCGCCGTCGGTCAGGTTGAGGTCCTCCGGCCGCACCCCAAAGGTGCCCTTGCCGCCGACCGCACTCGCTGGGATGGTGGCTTCGACTTTCACCGAGGCGTGCTTTTCGGGCTTCACCCGCGCCTCGCCGTCGACGCCCTCGATGGTGCACGGCACCACGTTCATGGCCGGCGAGCCGATGAATCGGGCGACGAACAGGTTCCGCGGACGGTCGTAGAGCTCCATCGGCGAGCCGACCTGCTCGACCACGCCGTAGTTGAGGACGACAATGCGGTCGGCGAGCGTCATCGCCTCGACCTGATCGTGGGTGACGTAGATCATGGTCACGGTGGACAGGCA
>CAZSWL010000355.1:0-2762 GCA_964610725.1 uncultured Bauldia sp. | reverse complement strand
CGACCGGTGTCGGCTGCACCGGCACGGCCACCAGATTGGCCACCTCGATCGCCGGCCTCAGTTCAAGGTCGGACTTGGGCGGGGTGTCGACGACGACGATATCGTGGTCGCGCGCGAGGCTCCTTGCCTCGCGGCGCGCTCCCCAGCCGCTGGCGGTGCGAAAATCGAGGCCGGTCCCCGCCTCGCCGAGGCTCGCCTCGCGCCGCTCGAACCATTCGCCAAGGCTGCCTTGCGGATCGACGTCGAGGACCGCGACCCGCCTGCCGGCAAGCGCATAGGCGACGGCGAGGTGAGCAGCGACGGTGGTCTTGCCGGCGCCGCCCTTCTGCTGAGCGAAGGTGATTACGATTCCGGTCATGGCGTGTCTCCTTGCCATGGGTGCCCGCGGTCGTGCGCGAGGCACCGCGCATTCCGAATCACTTGCCGCCGATTCTAGGCCAGGACCCGCGCTGCGGGTTGTGACATCTTCACGGCAGGCCGGACGCCAGCAGCCAATCGACCGCGTCAGCGACATCGCGCGCCACGAACGTCGGCCGGCGCGCGACGGTCGTTTCCTGGCCGGGTCGGTACTTGCCCGTCCGCACCAGCACCGCCTTGAGACCCGCCTCCAGCGCGCCGACGATATCGGCTTCCGCGTCGTCGCCGATCATCACTGCCTCGGCGGGAGCGCAACCGATGCTTGCCACCGCCAAGCGAAAGAAATCCGGCGACGGCTTGCCGAGGACGGTCGCCTTGCGGCCGCTGGCGTACTCGAGCGCGGCGACGAACGCGCCGGCATCGAGGCTCAAGGCACCGTCGGCGTCCATGAAGTTACGGTTGGCGGCGAGCGCCAGGAAAACCGCCCCTTCGTTGAGCTTGCGGTAGGCGGCATTGAGCGCTTGGTAGGTGAAGTGCCGACCGGCATCGCCGACCACGACCGCTTCCGCCTCCCCCTCGAACGGCCCGGCGAAATCGGGCGCGAGATCGGGGTGGATGAGAAGGTGCGGCCGCGCGCCCCGGCTGTGCAGCAGGTTCACCGCGATCTGCGACGGGGTCATGAGCTCGTCCGGTTCGAGCGCGACGCCGATGCGGTCGAGCTTGGCGAGCAGATCGGCCCGCGCCTGTCGGGTGACGTTGGTGAGGAAGCGCAGCGGAACCTCCGCCGCTCTCAGCCGCTCGATCGCCGCCAGCGCACCCGGGATTGGTTGGTCGCCGACGTAGACGACGCCGCCGAGGTCGAGCAGGACGCCTGCGATCTTGGCCGCGCTCATGATGGTGCGTCGCTCCGCATCGCTGCCACCAGGAGATATCCCACGCTTTCCCGCCCGGGAACGCGCAAACGCCCCGCCTTCCCTACGCCGCCGCTTCGCGGGCCGGTTCGTAGTTGAGGATCGGCGCCAGCCAGCGTTCCGCCTCGGCCAGCGTCCAGCCTTTGCGGGCCGCGTAGTCCTCGACCTGATCGCGCTCGATGCGGCCGACACCGAAATAGTGGCTGTCGGGGTGGGCGAAGTAGAGACCGGAGACCGACGAGGCCGGCCACATGGCGAAGCTCTCGGTGAGCTTGATGCCGGTCGCCTTCTCGGCATCGAGCAGGGCGAACAGCGTCGCCTTCTCGGTGTGGTCGGGCTGGGCGGGATAGCCTGGCGCCGGACGGATGCCGCGATATTTTTCCGCGATCAGTTCGGCGTTGGTGAGTTGCTCGTCCGGCGCGTAGGCCCACAGCTCGGTGCGCACGCGCTGGTGCATGCGTTCGGCGAAGGCTTCCGCCAGCCGGTCGGCGAGCGCCTGCGACAGGATCTTGGAATAGTCGTCGTTGGCGCGGGCGAAACGCTCAACGACCGCTTCCTCGCCGATGCCGGCGGTGACCGCGAAGCCGCCGATGGTGTCGGGGACGCCGCTGTCGCGCGGCGCGATGAAGTCGGCGAGCGCGACGTGGTGGCGCTTCGAATCGGTGCGGGCGATCTGTTGGCGCAGCGTGTAGAGGCGGGCGCGTTCGCGCGTGCGGCTCTCGTCGGCGTAGACGACGATGTCGTCGCCGTCGGCGTTGGCGGGCCAGAACCCCACCACCGCGTTGGCCGTCAGCCAGTTCTCGGCGACCATCTTGGCAAGCATCGCCTCCGCGTCGGCGAACAGGGCGCGCGCCACCTCCCCTATCTTGGCGTCGTCGAGGATCAGCGGATAGGTGCCCTTCATTTCCCAGCTTGCGAAAAACGGCGTCCAGTCGATGTACGGGATGAGCTCGGCGACCGGATAGTCGCGGAAGCTGCGGGTGCCGAGGAAGGTCGGCCTCGGCGGCGTGTAGGCCGGCCAGTCGACCGGCAGGCGGTCGGCCCTTGCCTCGGCGAGCGCGATACGCCGCTTGCCGGCGAGACCGCGGGCGTGGCCGTCGGCGACCTTGCGGTATTCTTCGCGGATGCCCTCGACGTAGGCGCGCTTGCCCTCGCCGAGGAGGTTCGACGCGACGCCCACCGCGCGGCTGGCGTCGAGCACGTGCACGGTCTGGCCGCGGTTGTAGTTGGGGCTGATCTTGACGGCGGTATGGACGCGGCTGGTGGTCGCCCCGCCGATCAGCAGCGGCAGGTCGAAGCCCTCGCGCTCGAGCTCGGCGGCGACGTGGCACATCTCGTCGAGCGACGGCGTAATCAGGCCGGAAAGGCCGATGATATCGACCTTCTTCTCGCGCGCGGTCTCCAGAATCTTCTGGGCCGGCACCATGACGCCGAGGTCGATGACGTCGTAGTTGTTGCAGCCGAGCACGACGCCGACGATGTTCTTGCCGATGT
>CAZSWL010000354.1:0-10142 GCA_964610725.1 uncultured Bauldia sp. | reverse complement strand
GCCTCGGTGCCTGCGCCGGCATGACCATTCCGCGGGCGGTGATCCGCGACCTGTACACCGGTCCGGACGCAGCGCGTCTGATGGCGCTGATCATGCTGGTCTTCAGCGTCTCGCCAATCCTGGCGCCGTTGTTCGGCAGCGCCATGACCGAATTCGCCAGCTGGCGTTTCATCTTCCTCGCGGTGGCCCTGATTGGTCTTGTCGGGCTCGTGCTGACAGCACTTGTTCTCAAGGAAACCCGGCCGCCGGAGGATCGCATCGCCCTCGATTTCGGCAGCGTCGTGCGCGGCTATCTGACGCTTCTGCGCGATCGCCAGTACGTCGGCATTACCTTCGTCGGTGCCTTCGCGATGTCGAGCTTCTTTGCCTTTCTGGCCGGGTCCTCGTTCGTCTACATCGATTACTTCGGTTTAACGCCGACCCAGTACAGCCTCGCCTTCGCGGTGAACTCCGTGGCCTTCATCGGCGCCGCACAATTGACCGGCTGGCTTGGCCGGCGCATGGGCCTGAGACCGATGGTGAGCGCGGCGCTCACGTACTACGTGGTGGTGACGTCGGTTCTTCTCGTGTTCACGCTGGCCGGCGTCAACAACGTCTTTGTTCTGATGATTGGTCTCTTCTTCGCCTTTGGCGGTCTTGGACTGGTGATCCCGTCAGTGATGGTTCTCGCCCTTGAAGATCATGGCCGACGGGCCGGAACCGCGTCGGCGCTCTACGGAACACTGCGATTGGTCACCGGCGCGATCATCGTGGCCGTCGTCGGTGCGGTCTACGATGGCACCGCAGTACCGATGGTCACGGCGATCGCCGGGTGCGGGATCGTAGCGTTCGTTGTCGGCCGCGTGACGCTTCCCCAACGCGAGGCGGTCGCGGCAGCCGAGTAGATGGTGCGCATTCGATCGGAATCGCGCTAAATACGCACCATGCGCCAGTATCTCGACCTGATGCGTCATGTCCTCGACCACGGCGCCGGCAAAAGCGATCGCACCGGCACCGGAACGCGATCGGTGTTCGGCCATCAGATGCGCTTCGACCTCGCCGACGGCTTTCCGTTGGTCACCACCAAGAAGATTCACCTGAAGTCGGTCGTCCACGAGCTCTTGTGGTTTCTCGCCGGCGACACCAACGTCGGCTACCTGCGTAGCCACGGCGTCACCATCTGGGACGAATGGGCCGACGGGAACGGCGATCTCGGCCCGGTCTATGGGGCACAGTGGCGGTCGTGGCCGGATGGGCGCGGCGGCTCGATCGATCAGATGAGTCGGGTGGTTGAAGGGATTCGTTCGCATCCCGATTCACGCCGGTTGATCGTGTCGGCATGGAATCCGGCCGACATCGGCCGGATGGCGCTGCCGCCCTGTCATTGCCTGTTCCAGTTCTACGTGACGCCGGCGAGCGCAGGTGCGGAAAAGGCCAGACTCTCGTGCCAGCTCTATCAGCGCTCCGCCGACATCTTTCTCGGCCTGCCGTTCAACATCGCCTCCTACGCGCTCCTTACCATGATGGTCGCCCAGGTGAGCGGGCTCGCGCCCGGCGAGTTCGTGCACACCCTCGGCGATGCGCATCTCTACCTGAACCATCTCGATCAGGCGCGATTGCAGATCGCGAGGGAACCGCGGTCCCTGCCGGCGATGCGGCTTAACCCGGAGGTCCACTCGCTGTTCGACTTCGTCTACGACGATTTCACGCTCATCGGCTACGACCCGCACCCGCACATCAAGGCGGCGGTGGCGGTATGAGCGGCGTTACGTGCGCGTCGCCTTGATTGCCGCCGTCGCCGAGAACGGCGTTATCGGTGACCGCCAGGGTATGCCGTGGCGGCTGGCAACCGACCAAAGGAGGTTTCGGCGGCTCACCATGGGCAAGCCGGTGGTGATGGGCCGCAAGACCTTCGAGGCGATCGGTCGGCCGCTCGCCGGTCGCCGCAACATCGTGGTCACCCGGCAGCAGGATCTGGCAGCACAGGGCGTGATGGTGGCGCCGAACCTGGACGCAGGGTTGGCGCTTGCCCGCGCCGACGCGGCCGGCGGCGAAAGCGAGGTGATGGTGATCGGCGGCGGCGAAATCTACGCGGCCGCGATTGGCCGGGCCGAGCGCCTCTACATTACCCACGTCGCTGCGACTCCGGGGGGAGATACGTGCTTCCCGCCAATTGATCCGGGTATCTGGCGGGCAGTGTCGCAGCAACAAGTGCCTGCCGGCCACGAGGACAGCGTGGCGACGAGGTTTGTCGTTTATGAGCGGATCGGGCCCGCCGTCTCAGGTTGACAGGGAAGGCCTGACGCACCAAGTCGTCGTGTGGTGGCATGCGCCCGCGTCGCCGAGGCGTTTGCCTTTGCGTTGAAACCTGCTGGCAATGTGCCTATAAACCGCGCCGACGCGGCATCGGCTGCCGAATTCTCCTGAGGGGGAGCGGAAACTCCTTGAATAGACAAACCGGGGGCGGCTGGAAGGGAAACGGCGGCCCGTGGGGGCAGGGCCCCCGCAACACCGGCGGCGGCGCGTCCCCGCCCGATCTCGAAGAGCTTCTTCGCCGGAGCCAGGACCGTTTGCGGCGGGTGCTGCCCGGCGGGGGCGGCGGGCCGCGCAATCTCAGCCCGCTGTCCCTGATTGCGATCCTCGCGGTCGTTGTGGCGCTGGTTGCCTACTATTTCTTCACTTTCCGCGTACAGCCCGACGAACTTGGCGTCGTGCTCAGGTTCGGTGCTTACGAACGACAGGCCCAGCCAGGACTGAACCTCAGGTGGCCCTACCCGATCGAGACCGTCTACACGCCCAAGGTCACCCGGGTGAACCGCGTCACCATCGGCCAGCTTCAGACTGAACGCACCGGTACCAGCGGCCGCGACATTCCCGAGGAGAGCCTGATGCTGACCGGCGACGAGAATATCGTCGACATCGATTTTGCGATCTTCTGGGTGATCAACAACGCGCGCGATTATCTGTTCAACATGGAGGATCCCGACGGGACTGTGAAGGCCGTCGCGGAAAGCGCCATGCGCGAAGTGGTCGGCCGGTCCAATATCGCCGCGATCCTCACCCAGGCCCGCCAGATCACCGAGAGTGACGTTCAAAAGCTGTTGCAATCGACGCTCGACGAATTCGGCGCCGGCATCCTGGTGACGCAGGTGCAACTTCTCAAGGTCGATCCGCCGCAGGAGGTCATAGCCGCATTTCGCGACGTTCAGGCCGCGCGCGCCGATCAGGAGCGCATCCAGAACGAAGCACAGACCTACGCCAACAAGGTCGTTCCGGAAGCGCGCGGCCAGGCCTCGCAGATCACCAACGCTGCCGCCGCCTATCGCGACCAGATCATTGCGCTGGCCAAGGGCCAGGCGGCGCGCTTCGACAAGGTCTATGAGAGCTACAAGGCGGCGCCGGCGGTGACGCGTGAACGCATGTACCTCGAGACGCTCGAACAGGTGTTCGGCGGCATGAACAAGATCATCATCGACGAGAAGGCCGGCAGTACTGGCGTCGTGCCTTACTTGCCGCTCGATTCCCTGACGCGCGGGTTATCATCTTCATCCTCTCCGTCCTCGTCTTCTTCCTCCGGTGCTGCTTCGACAAGCTCGTCCTCGTCGTCGGCGCCGTCGGTCAGCGCCTCGGGAGGTGGCCAGTGAGACGCGGCCTGTTCGGCGGCCTTGGTCTGGCGGTAATCGTCGTCGCCGGCTTCCTTGCCTATCTCAGCACGTTCGTCGTGAATGTGACCGAGCAGGCGCTGGTCTTGCGCTTCGGCGACCCACGTCGGGTGATTACCGTGCCCGGCCTTTATTTCAAGCTGCCTCTCGTCGACAACGTCATCTATCTGGACAAGCGCATTCTCGACCTCGACACGCCGCCGCTGGAAATCATCGCCTCGGACCAGAAGCGATTGGTGGTCGACGCGTTCGGCCGTTATCGGATTTCCGATCCGCTCAAGTTCTTCCAATCGGTCGGCTCGGTGCCCGGGGCGGTGTCGCGCCTTGCGGTTATTCTGAATTCGGCGGTTCGCCGGGTGCTCGGTGACGCCAGTTTCATCCAGTTGGTACGTGACGAACGCGCTCAGCTGATGAAGAAGATCACCGAGCAGGTCGGGCACGAGAGCCTCAGTCTCGGCATCGATATGGTTGATGTGAAGATACGCCGGGCCGATCTACCCCAGGCCAACAGCCAGGCGATCTATCAGCGCATGAACACCGAGCGACAACGCCAGGCGACGGAAATCCGTGCCCAGGGCGAGCAGGCGGCCCGTCGCATTCGGGCGGAGGCCGACCGGCAGGCGACGGTCATCGTGGCCGAGGCCAACGGGGAAGCCGACCGGCTGCGCGGCGATGGCGAGGCCGAGCGCAATGGCATCCTGGCCGGGGCTTTCGGCAAGGATCCCAATTTCTTTGCCTTCTACCGCTCGATGCAGGCGTATCAGGGGGGGTTGAAGGGGGGGAACACGCGCCTGGTGATCAGCCCTCAATCTGATGTCTTCAAATACTTCAACCACTTCGACGGAAGCGCCGATGCCGCCACCGCACCCGTCACCGGCGCTGCACCGGGCGCCAGCGGCACTTCACCGGCCGCCACCGCGCCCGCGCCGGCGAGCACCGGCAACGCGCCGGTCGATCCCGTCCCGGCAAGCGGCGCGACGGCACCGGCGCAGTAGGTAGGCGCGCACCGCCCGCGCAAGGCATTGTCGCGGTCGCTTTTCCGCCCCACTTCTTGCATGATTGTGGAATCGCGAGACTGTGGCGAGGTCACCGCGAGCACCGCCGATCTGGCGGCTCGCGCGGGCGAGGAGGAACGGCACATGGCCGACGTGAGCTTCCAGCGAGCGCGCAGCGTGATCGCCGTTGCCGCGGCCTTGGCGGCGACGCTCATTTGCCTGCCGGCCGCGGCGCGCGGCCCCCAATCCGTGGCTGACGTGGCGGCGCCGCTGCTCGAAGCGGTGGTCAACGTGTCGACGGCGCAGACGGTCACCGGCGCACGCAGCGGCGCCCCGGAGCCGACGCTGCCCGACGGGTCGCCGTTCGAGGAATTCTTCAATGATTTCTTCGACCACAACGGCGACGGCAGCACCGATAACGTGCCGCAGCGCATCCAGTCGCTGGGCTCGGGCTTCGTCATCGACCCGAGCGGACTGATCGTCACCAATAATCACGTCATCGAAGGCGCCGACGAGATCACCACCACCTTCGCCGACGGCACCAAGCTGACCGCCAAACTGATCGGCCACGACGACAAGACCGACCTCGCCCTTCTGCGCGTCAAGCCCGACAAGCCGCTGTCAGCGGTCAAGTTCGGCGACTCGACCAAGCTCAGAGTGGGCGACTGGGTGATGGCGATCGGTAATCCGTTCGGTCTCGGCGGCACCGTCACGCTCGGCATCGTGTCGGCGCGCAACCGCGACATCAACGCGGGACCCTACGACGACTTCATCCAGACCGATGCGGCGATCAACCGGGGCAACTCGGGCGGGCCGCTGTTCAACCTCGACGGGGAGGTGATCGGCATCAACACCGCCATCATCTCGCCGACCGGCGGCTCGATCGGCATCGGTTTCGCG
This sequence comes from uncultured Bauldia sp., assembly GCA_964610725.1. Classification (GTDB taxonomy): domain Bacteria; phylum Pseudomonadota; class Alphaproteobacteria; order Rhizobiales; family Kaistiaceae; genus JBBDMC01. Next base: position 4,606 of record CAZSWL010000354.1, on the reverse strand, counting down.
GTGCCCTCGGAGATCGCCATCGGCGTCATCGACCAACTGCGCCAGTTCGGCGAGACGCGGCGCGGCTGGCTCGGCGTCCACATCCAGGAGGTCACCGACGAGATCGCCCAGGGGCTGGCGATGAGCGCGCCGCGCGGCGCCCTGGTCGCCGGCGTCGACGACAACGGACCGGCTGCAGCCGCCGGTATCAAGACCGGCGACGTCATCCTCGATTTCGACGGCAAGACCGTCGACGCCATGCACGACCTGCCGCGCATGGTCGCCGACCAGGCGGTCGGCAAGGCGGTGCCGGTGGTGGTGCTGCGCGACGGTAAAGAGCGGACCGTGACGGTTACCCTCGGTCGTCTGGAAGCGGCGGAGAAGGTGGCGACGGCCGAGCAGCCGAGCGAGACGCCGAATCCGGCGGAGCCTCGGGTGGTGGCCGGGCCGCTGGGACTGTCGCTGGCCGATCTGTCGCCGGTCGCGCGCGACAAATTCGGCATCACCGACAAGGTGACCCGCGGGGTGGTGGTGGCGGACGTAGCGCCGGGCAGCACGGCCGCGGAGAAGCGCCTGCAGCCGGGCGACATCATCGTCGAGATAGCGCAGGAGCCGGTGGCGACGCCCGACGACGTCAACAAGCGAGTTGCCGCGCTGAAGAAAGACGGTCGCAGGAGCGTCCAGATGGTGCTCGAGAACCAGGACGGCAACGTGCGCGTGGTTAATCTGACGCTTGACGAGATGCCGGCGTTGCCGGACGTCGCACCGCCGGTCGAGCCGCAAGTGGTGCCGGAGCCACCGCAGTAGCGGGCAGGGCCCGGTTACCGGGGCAAGGACGCGGCCGCGCCGAGATGGCCAACGTCGCGCGAAGATCAGTCGCGCCGCGAGCCCCCAAACGTCATGACGGCCTGCCGGATGCGGACGGGTGAAAGCGGATTCATTTCTCTTTTTTTGGGCAATTGGTGACGCGGGTGAGACTGACACGAACGAGGTAATCCCCCGGCCGGTTCACCCAGGACGACATCCGCAGACTCCTTTCAACCACGTCCGGGTCGCTGGGCAACATCGTGATGACGCCGGTTCCCGCGAGGTCGTTCGCGCGCGAATAGACGTCGTCGCCGTCACGATCCCATATTTCATAGCGAACGCCTGGATAGTTGGATCGCAACAACACGGGCGGCTTAAGGGTCTGGCCCGCCTTGCAGCGTCCGAGACGGTACGGGATCGCCTGACGCTGATTTCCAGGATAGATCATGACATACGGCTCATCGGTCTGGCTGGAGGCGCCCTGCTGGTGGCCGTCGTTAAGCTTTATGCACTGCACCTCCTCGATACTGAAAAGATAAAACTGTTCCTGCGCCTTCGCTGATCGGCCGACGGCGATCACGCCAGAAATGCCAACAACAATGTCAACATGTGCTGCGGCCTTGACGCTTCGCGAAACGACAAATTGCACATTCCTGCCTGCTGACGTTCGTTGCTGCCGCGCAGAGAGAGTTCATGAAGTCGGCAACGTTGAGTCAACGCCGAAAACCCGCATGGTTGGCGCGGATTGAACGATGTCGTCGCGCGGGGCACTTACGCGGCCAGCCGGCGCGGCGATAAGGGAAGCGAGGACGCGATGCTTGCCGCCTGGATAGCTTTGCGATCGCGTCGACGTTCTTCCTGTTCGAGTTCGTCACCCGTATCGAGCCTGGCCTAGCCACCGCCGCGATCGCGCATTTCTAACGCGCTGAGCAACGCCGACCTGGGCACGCTGGCAAGCCTGTTCTTCTGGGTCTATGCGACGATGCAGAACGGCGGCGATTTCCACGTCGCGCTCACCTCGGTGCCGGTCTGTGCGGGGCTTGCCGCGCTGCTGGTGCTGACGCTGCCGGAATACCGCCATCCCGAGCATCGCCCCGGCGCGCGCACTCCCCGCCCGCGTGCCGCGCCGGCAACGTCAGGCGTTTGAAGACCCGCCAAAAAAAGGCAGCGGCCGTGGCCCGGCAATTGCGGGGCACCAGCGGTCTCGTCGATGCGCCCGGGCCTCGCGCCGGGCGAAGCGCACGACAATCGTTCGCGCCCGGTGCTGTTGGGGCAATCGCGGCCGCGCGGCTTCTGCCGGAGCCCGACTGCCCGATCAGTCGAGCACGTAGCTGATCATGCCGTCGGCGAGCTTCGGCTCGAACCAGGTCGACTTCGGCGGCATGATGCCGCCCGCGTCGGCGACCGCCATCAGATCGGTCATGCGGGTCGGGAAGACGGCGAAGGCGACCGCCATCTCGCCGGAATGGACGCACCGCTCCAGCTCGCCGAGGCCGCGCCCGCCACCGACGAAGTCGATGCGCTTGTCCTGGCGCTGGTCGGCGATGGCGAGCAGCGGACCGATCACGTAGCGGCCGAGCAGCGAAACCGGCAGGCGGCCGATCGGATCGTCGGCGGGGACGAGGTCGGGACGGACGACCAGCCTGTACCAGTTGCCGGCGAGGAACATGCCGAACTCCTCAGCCATGGCGGGGCGGACCGGCCGATGCGACGGCTCGACCCGGAAGGCATCCTCGAGCGCGACAATGAACTCCTGCGGGCTCCTGCCGTTGAGGTCGCGGACGACGCGGTTGTAGTCGAGGATGGTCATTTCGTGGTCGGGGAAGACGACCGACAGGAACCAGGCGCTGGCACCGCGGTTGCCGCGGGCGGCGGCGACGCGGGCAGCGGCAGCGGAGCGATGGTGGCCGTCGGCGATGTAGAGCGTCGGCAGCGCATCGAAGGTACCGGTAACCGTGGCGATCGCGCCGGCCTCGTCGATCACCCAAAGCTGGTGGCGGACCCCGTCGTCGGCGGTGACGTCGACGACGGGCGGACCATTGGCGGCGCCGGCGATGAGGGTGTCGATTTCAGGCGCGGCCGGATAGGCCATCATCACCGGACCGGTCTCGGCGTCGGTCGCCTCGATCTGGCGGACGCGATCGTTCTCCTTGGTCGGGGTGGTGAGCTCGTGCTTGCGGATGCGATTGCCGGCGTAGTCGGCGAGCGAGGCGACGGCGGCGATGCCGGTCTGCGTGTGGTCGCGCCAGGTGAGGCGGTAGACGTAGTAGCACGGACGATCATCGCGGATGAGGACGCCGGCCGCGATGATGCGACGGAAGTTGTCAGCGGCCCTGGCGTAGACGGCGGGGTCGTACGGGTCGATGGACGGGTCTAGGTCGATCTCCGGCTTGGAGACGTGCAGGAAGCTCCACGGCTTGCCGGCGGCGCGCTCGCGCGCCTCGGCGCTCGACAGCACGTCGTAGGGCGGCGCCAGCACCTCGGCGGCGCGCCCAGGTGCCGGGCGCAGCGCGCGGAAGGGTTGGATAAGGGACAAGGGACGGCCCGCCGTGCTGCCAGTGATCGACGCGCTGGTTTAGTTTGGGCGGCCGGCCCGATCAATGGCCGGACGCTGGAAAGACGCGGCGCCACGGGGGCGGCGCCGGTCGTGAGCATGGAGTGCACAAACGGTAGCCGAGGCCGGCCGCCGTTCGTCCCGCTAGGCCACCTCGGGCAGCGCGCCGAGCGCCGCCTGGAGGCGCTCCTCGTCGTAGTCGTGGTCCTCGAGCTTGCCCGAGATATAGTCGTCGTAGGCCTGCATGTCGAAATGGCCGTGGCCGGACAGATTGAACAGGATGGTGCGGGAGACGCCTTCCTGCTTGCACTTGAGCGCCTCGTCGACGGCGGCGCGCACGGCGTGGGTCGTCTCCGGCGCCGGCACGATGCCCTCGGTGCGGGCGAACATGAGGCCCGCCTCGAAGCAGGGATTCTGCTTGTGGGCGACCGCCTCGATCAGGTTGATCTCCTTCAGGTAGCTCACCAGCGGCGCCATGCCGTGATAGCGCAGGCCGCCGGCGTGGAAGCCGGGCGGAATGAAGGTCGAGCCGAGAGTGTGCATCTTGACCAGCGGCGTCAGATGGCCGGTATCGCCGAAGTCGTACGCGTAGAGCCCCCGCGTCAGCGACGGGCAGGCGGCCGGCTCGGCGGCGATGGCGCGGAGATTCTTGCCCTCGCGCAGCTTCTTGCCAAGGAAGGGCAGCACCAAACCGGAGAAGTTGGAGCCGCCGCCGGTGCAGCCGATGACGATGTCGGGCCAGTAGCCGGCCATCTCCATCTGCTCGATCGCCTCGATGCCGATCACCGTCTGGTGCAGGAGCACGTGGTTGAGGACGCTGCCCAGCGAATAGTTGGTGTCGGCGTTCTTGGCGGCGACCTCGACGGCCTCGGAAATGGCGATGCCGAGGCTGCCCGGCGAGTCGGAATCGTTGGCGAGGATGGCGCGGCCGGCATCGGTCTCCAGGCTCGGGCTGGGAATGCATGTGGCTCCATAAGTCTCCATCAGCACCCGCCGGTAGGGCTTATGGTAGTAGCTGACCTTGACCATGTAGACCTTGACCTCGAGGCCGAACAACGAGCCGGCGAAGGCGAGGGAAGAGCCCCACTGGCCGGCGCCGGTCTCGGTCGACAGCTTCTTGACGCCGGCTTCCTTGTTGTAGAAGGCCTGCGCCACGGCCGTGTTCGGCTTGTGGCTGCCGGGCGGGCTGACGCCCTCATACTTGTAGAAGATGCGCGCCGGGGTATCGAGCGCCTTCTCCAGGCGACGGGCGCGGATGAGCGGCGA
>CAZSWL010000353.1:0-9357 GCA_964610725.1 uncultured Bauldia sp. | reverse complement strand
CCCCAAGCGGCGAGCGTAACCCGGATCGGAGATGATGAGCGCCGTCTGCGCCGCGATCTGTGCGCCGGCCGAGTCGCCGGCGAGAAAGATGTGATCGAACTCGATGTTGAAGCGGCTCGCGTTGGCGACAACGTAGGCTAGCGGCTCGTTGGTCTGCCGCAACGGCGTGGAAAAGCGCGCTTCCGGCGCGCGGCGCCGTCCCAAGCCCGCTAGTCGCCGGACCGCGTCCAAACCTGGCTGCCGCCGTCCGCCATCATGATCAGCCGCAATTGATCGCCCTTCAGCAAATAGGTGCGCACGTAGACGAGCTCGCGCGCGATGCGGGTATCGAGCGATCCGGGAAGGCACGCGGCGCGCGTCATCGCCAGCGGTGTGAACGTGATCTGGTTGGGGGCGCGCGATTGCCATCGGCCCGTTGCCGGTTGCAATCCAATCGCGGCGTGGCGCGACCGTCGGCGCCGAGCCGCATCTCATACTTCGACGGATCATCGGGGCGCACGATGCCGATCGCGTCGTCGTTGGACTGAAGTTAGACGAGGCGCCAGGTCGTGTCGCCGAGGATATCGGAGCCGTCGGCGCTTGCCGCGCCGCTGCCGGCAAGAAGAGTGAACGCGAATATCGCCGCGGCAATCGACTTGTCCATGGTTCGTCTCCGATTATGGCCAAGGCAACCCAATGTTAACCGACATTCGCGCGATGAGGGCACCTGCGATCGATGATCGGCGCCGGGGCCTGGCTTGGGCAGGCGGGACCTGCGCAGCCGCCGTTAACAAGCTCGCCACCCTTGCCGATGCATGATCTGCCCCCCGCAGCGGACGGACGAGGGTGTGGCTGGCATGGATGCAATCCGGGACATGACGGCGCCAACCGGCGCCGCAAGCACCGGCCCGGCCGGCGAGCTCATCGAGCTCACCGTGGTGGTACCGACCTTCAACGAGCGACAGAACGTGCCGCTGATGGTCGAGCGGCTGGAGACGGTGCTGGCCGGGGTGCGTTGGGAGGTGGTGTTCGTTGACGACGATTCGCCGGACGACACCGCCGGCGTTGCGCGCGAACTGGCCGCCCGCGACCGGCGGGTGCGGGTGATCCGCCGGCTCGGCCGGCGCGGACTGTCGAGCGCGTGCGTGGAAGGGGTGATGTCGTCGGCGGCGCCCTATTTCGCCGTGATGGACGGCGACCTGCAGCACGACGACACGGTGCTGCCGGAGATGCTCAGGCGCCTGAAGGCCGGGCGCCTCGACCTGGTGGTCGCCAGCCGCTACGCCAGCGGCGGCAGCGCCAGCGGTCTCGCCGGACGCGGCCGCCACCTGCTCAGCGAGTTCGGCGGGCGCATCGCCCAGGTGGTGCTGAGCGCCAGGCTCAGCGATCCGATGAGCGGTTTCTTCGTCATGGCACGCGCGGCCTTCGATCAGCTGGTGCACCGGCTGTCACAGCAGGGCTTCAAGATCCTGCTCGACATCTTCGCCTCGGCGCCGCGGCCGCTCAGCTTCGCCGAGGTGCCGTGCCGCTTCAACGCGCGCCGCCACGGCGAGAGCAAGCTCGACACCATGGCGGCGTGGGAATTTCTGATCCTCATCGTCGACAAGCTGATCGGGCGCGTGCTGCCGGTGCGCTTCGTCATCTTCGCCGGCGTCGGGGCAACCGGCATCATCGTGCACCTGGTGTGGCTGGCGCTGATGGCGGCGCTCGGTCTGGTGTTCGCCACCGCGCAGGCAACCGCGATCATCGCGGCGATGACGTGGAACTTCATCCTCAACAACACGGTCACCTATCGCGACCAGCGCCTGCGCGGACCGGCGTTTTTCCGCGGATTGGCGAGCTTCTACGCGATCGGCGCCGTCGGCGCGCTCGCCAACGTCGGCATCTCGCAGATGGTGTTCGTGCTCGAGCGACGCTGGTGGCTGGCGGGCGTGGCAGGGGCGCTGATCGGCGTGGTGTGGAACTTCACCATGTCGAACCTGTTCACCTGGCGGCAGCGCTCACTTTATTAGAATGGGAGGCCGGTGGCCCTTCAAAAACCGCGCGCGAAGGTCTATATCAACGCCGCGCGAGGGCCCGTTCGGGCCCGTTTTTGACGCGGGGTGGAGCAGTCCGGTAGCTCGTCAGGCTCATAACCTGAAGGTCGCAGGTTCAAATCCTGCCCCCGCAACCAGTTTTGTGACTTGAAAGGCGCCGCTTTCATCGAGCGGCGCTTTTTCGTTGGTGGCGAGGGCCAGGATGCCGGCGATCTCGACCGCTTCCGGCCAGGGTGATCTCCAGACCATGGTCCCTGACCATCGGACCGAAATCGGCGGGCCAACCGGCGAAGGGCGAGCAAGTCGTTTTCGAACATTTCGAGACCGTCGAACCCGACGGAGGCGATGGCCGCGAGTTTCTGGCGTAGGTGGCCACCGGCGATACGGTCGACGTCGTCAGGGCTCGGACTGCTCGTATTTGCCGAGGCGGGTAGCGATTTCCTTGCACACCTCGGACTCCGCGGCCTCGGCGATTGGCTCGAGGGGTGCCAGAACATTGGCCCACGAGTGATCGAATCGTTGGGCCGCAAGCACCGCCTTCAGGGCCGGCACGACGGGCAGGCGAAGCAGGCGTTCGAGAACCCAATCGATGAGGGGATTCTCCCGGCCAGCGGCAAGGCTGGCGACAAGGCGCGGCGCGACGTTGGCGATACCGCTGATCGCGCCCGACGCGCCGCGCTGAACCGCCCGGGCGAGGTGACCCTCGTGGCCGACGAGGATCGCGAGATCGCGATGTTCGGCAAGCAACTCGGTCGTGTGCTGCCAGTCGCCGCTGCTGTCCTTCACGCCAGCGACGATTTGCGGAAAAGCGCGGCGCAGCCGGCCGACGAGCGCGGCTCCGATCGTGACGCCGGTGAGCGAGGGAATATTGTAGAGGATGACGTTGCCGGCGTCTGCTCCGACCGATTCGAAAACTTCTGCGTGCCAGCGGTAGAGGCCCTCGTCGGAAACGCTCTTGAAATAGAACGGCGGCACGAGCAGCGTCGCCGCGCATCCCTGATCCATCGCCGTGCGGATGTCGTGCGCTGCCTCTTTCGCCGCCGGCCCGTAGACGCACTGCGCGATATTGGCCGGAGCGATACCGCGGTGGGAGAGTTCCTCGACAGCTGCGGCCCGCCTCGCGCGATCGACCGATGCCCCTTCACCCGTCGTGCCGAACGCGGTGACGATGCTCACACCCGCTTCGATGAGCAGCGCCGCGTGCTCGGCCAGGGTCTGCCAGCGGACTGCACCGTTCACATCGAACGGTGTCGTGAGCGCGGCCCCGACTCCGAGGCGCTCACGCAGGGGCGGCAGCTTCGCCATCTCCGTTACCCGTCCGTCGCGCCTAACAGGCGCCGCAGATGATCCAGGTTCGCCGGCCGCCGTCCGGTGAAATGCTCGAAGGCGTCGATACCCTGATGGAAGAAGAGCGCATAGCCGCTCAGCGTCTTCGTACCGGCCGCTTCCGCGTCGCGTTTGAACACCGTCTCCACCGGCGTGTACACCGCGTCAAATGCCCATCGGCACCCATAGAGTAGCGCCGCCGCAACCGGCGTGCCGGGGTAGCCACTCATGCCCACCGGCGTAGCGTTGACGACCCCGTCCACATCGGCAACTGCCTCGGTGATGTCAGCGGCAACAACGGCGTTGACGTTCGTTCCGGCAAGGTCGTGCGCCAGCAGCGATGCTTTGCCGGAATCGCGGTCGAAGATCTTGAGTTGCGTCGCCCCGAGGTCGGCGAGTGCGAACGCGATGGCGCGAGCGACACCGCCCGCGCCAACCAAGGCGACCTTCCCCGGCGGAACCGGGCCGAAAGCACTGCGGTAGGCCGCCAAGAACCCCGAATAGTCAGTGTTGTGGCCGATGGGCCCCGACGCATCGAACACGATCGTGTTGACCGATCCGATACGCGCCGCCAGCGGATCGCACGCCACCAAACCGGCTGCGCGCTCCTTGAACGGATAGGTCACGTTGACGCCGCGCATGCCGGACCGCATGCAGCGTGCCAGCGCCGCCTCGAAATCGTCGACGCGTTGCGGCGTCACCAGGTCGTAGGTCACGTTCAGCCCCGTGAGCTCGCCGCAGAAGCGGTGAAGCGCGGGCGAGCGGGATCGGCCGATGTTGCCGCCGATCAGCGCGAGCTTGACCAGCGGGCGTGCGGTGCTCGCGTTGGCGGTGAGATCGCTAAGTGCCGGCATAACCGAGCTTCTGCGGCAGCCACAGCACCAGCTCCGGAAACAGGATCATGATGACGAGTGCGATGACCAGAACGCCGATGAACGGCCAGATCTCATGGATGATCGACCGCAACGCGATGCCGGTAGTGGCGTTGATGACAAACAGAACGATTCCGTAGGGCGGCGTGATCAGACCGATCATGCAGTTGACGACGGCGACAACGCCGAAGTGAACGAGGTCGATGCCGAGCGTGCGGCAAGTCGGAATGAAGAGGGGGATGATGACGAGAATGATGGTCGACGCGTCGAGGATGCAGCCGAGGAGAAGAAGGATGCCGTTGACCAGAAACAGGAATGAGAGCGGCGAAAAGTTGATGCCCTGCAGCGCATCGGCGATGGTGGCCGGCAGGTTCTCCGCCGCGACGATGTAGTTGAAGATGAGCGCGGCGCCGATGACGAGACCAACGGAGGCCGATGATCGCGCACTGGTGGACAGCAGGCCATAGAGGTCGCGCCACGAGAGCGCGCGATAGAAGAAACCGGCGAGCAACAATGCATACGCGGCCGCCAGCGCCGCCGCCTCCGTCGGCGTAGTGATGCCGCCATAGATCCCGTAAAGCAGGATCACCGGCATGAGCAGCGCCGGAAACGCGCGGAATGTGATCCGCGGCAGCATCTTCAGCGGCACACCCGCCTCCACCGGAAACAAACGGCGGCGCGCCACGCGGGCGTTGAGGATCATGAGCACTACGCCCATCAGAAGACCCGGCACGATGCCGCCGAGGAACAGGTATCCGATGGAGCTGTCGGAAACGAGGGCATACAGCACCATCGGTATGGACGGCGGGATGATCGGACCGATGGTCGACGCCGCCGCCGTGATCGCAGCGGCGTATCCGGGCGGATAGTGGCCGTTGCGCGTCATCAGGCGGATGATGATCTGGCCGACACCTGCCGCGTCGGCGACGGCCGAGCCGGACATGCCCGAGAAGATGAGGTTGGCGACGACGTTGACGTGCCCGAGTCCGCCCCGGAAACGGCCGACGATCGCCATGCAGAAATCGAGGAGCCGCTCGCTGATGGTGCCTGCATTCATAATGTTGGCCGCCGCGATGAACAGCGGCACCGCCAGGAGCACGAAGCTGTCGTAGAGGCCCTGGATGTTCTGCTCCGCGGCCAGCGACAGGTCCTGGCCGTTGACCGCCAGGTAGGTGATCGCCGCCACGATCATCGATAGCGCGATCGGCGCGCCGATGCCCGCCATGATCAACAGCGTCAGCAGGCAGAGAGCGAAGGCGGCGCTCATGCGAGCGGTCGGTCCAGGTCTTGCGGACCAGCGCGCCGGATGAGGCGCCAAAGACGCCACGCGTAGCGGATCACGATCGCGATCGCGAAGGCGCCGTAGATGCTGAACACGTAGTCGAGGCGCATGTGCAGCGTTGAGCTGTGCTTGATTTTGTAGAACGTGATGTAGCCGAAGGTCGCCGGCAGCGCCGCGGCGAACCCGACGATCAGGCCGAGCGCCGCGACGATGGCGAATGCGCGCCGCGTTCGTTCACCGACGGCGTGGTAGGCGAGGTCGAAGCGTACGTGATCGCGGTCACCGAGGATGAATGCGCCCTCCCAGAAGACCAGCCACAGCCACGTCGTCAGGCACAGCTCGAGCGTCCAGCCGAGCGGGAGGTCGAAGACGTACCGGGAAGCGATCTGAAGAACGAACGAGAAGAACATGACGGTGAGGAGCCCCACCGCCACGTTATCGGCGCGGGCGCGCAACCACGCGATGGCCGCCCGCATCGCGAAGGCGCCCCTCAGAGCGCGTTGATCTTGTCGACCATGCCGGCCGGCCAGTCCTTGGCGAAGGCGGACTTCAGGTATTCCGCCTGCACGTGCTTGCGGAAGGCCTCGACGTCGGGCGTGTAGACGTCCAGCCCCTTGTCCTTGAAGAACTGGGCCAGCTCGTCCTCCAGCTTGAGCTGGTTCGTGCGCCCATATTCGGCCGCATCGTCGGCCGCCTTCTGAACGGTCGCCTGCTGGTCCGCCGAGAAGCCGTCGAAAACCTTCTTCGAGAAGGCGAGATAGTTCTGGTCGACCAGGTGGCTGGTCAGGCAGATCTGCTTGGTCACCTCGTAGAATTTGGAGTCCTTGTCGGTGGGCAGCGGATTGTCCTGACCGTCGATCGCGCCGGTCTGAAGCGCGGTATAGACCTCGGTGAAGGCCATCGGCACCGGGTTGGCACCGAGCGCCTTGCCCAGGAACTGCCAGGCGTCCGTGCCCGGCATGCGAAGCTTGACGCCCTTGAGGTCGTCCGGGGTCATCACGGTCTTGTCGGCCTTGGACATGCGCAGGTCGAGTTGGCGACGGCCGAGATACATGACCGTCAGCAGTCTGACGCCGAGTTTGTCTTCGACGTTCTTCTTCATGTCGGCCATGATGTCGCTCTCGAATACCTTCTTCTGGTGTTCGGCATCGCGCAGGAGATAGCCGGCGGTGAAGATCGACCATTCGGGGATCAGGGTCGCCAGCTCCTGCGGCGAGGTGATCGACATCTCAAGGTTATCCCGGGCGATCGCCTCGAGCTCGGTGCCCTGCTTGAACAGCGACGCGTTGTAGTGCGGCTCGTAGGTCGCGAAATCCGCAACCGCGGGTGCGAAAACTTTCTCGAGGGCTACGGAGCGCTGATCGGTGGCGTTCGCCGGCGTCGACAGGCGCAGAAGGACCTTATCAGCCGCCATTGCCCGGAATGGAGACAGGCCCGCTACGCCGCCGGCAACGAAGCCGGCGGCAGTGGTGCCGAGAAAGGCTCGCCTGGTGAAGGCTGTCATGGTGTTCCTCCCCAATTTCGTTGGGTGCGGGAAGCGCCCGCGCCACGCAAAATGGTGCCATATTCCAATCGCGGCTACAACAAACAGAGCCTGTTCGATCATAGGAAAGATATTTCGTATGATATCTCGCGGCGACGGCCAGGCGCGCATTGCCCTCGTCGGAGCAGGCCTCAATGGCCGCAAGCACGCCGCCCAGTTTGCCTAGGAAGCCTCGCTGGTCGCGATCGTCGATGCGGAGGATTCCGCTGGGGACGTGGCGACGCGCTACGACGGCGTGCGCCACGCGACGATTGCCGGTCTGCTAGCGGGAGAAAGCGTGGACGCTGTGGTGGTGGCGACACCGACCGAGCTGCATTTCGAGCACGGCATGGCGTGCATTCGCGCCCGCGCCCCGGTGCTGATCGAGAAGCCGCTCGCGGCGACACTCGTCGAAGCCCGCTCACTGGCCATGGCGGCCGAGGCGGCATCTGTGCCGGTGCTTGTCGGTTATCATCGTCGCCACAATCCGTTGATCGTCGGCGCGAAGTCGGCAATCGATGATGGCCTGCTCGGGGAGATCGTATCGGTGGAGACGCTGTGCTGGCTCGGCAAGCCCGACGCATACTTCGATGTCGCCTGGCGGGTGGCACCAGGTGGCGGCCCGCTTGGCATCAATCTCGTCCGCGACATCGACGTGATGCTTCACCTGTGCGGCGGTATCGCATTTCGCAGCCGTTGCCCGCGGTGACGCAAAGGCGAAGGTCACCGCATGGGACGGTGTGCGTGTGCTGGAGGTGATCGAGGCAATCAGGCGATCCGCCGAGCGGTGCGATGGTGCCGATCGCCGATGTAACCTGACGGCTACTGTTTCGAGAGCCCCTGCAGGGCCTTCGCTGCGAGGCTGTGTTCGACCCCCGCGGCGACGTGAGCCCGGAGGATCTTCTCGGCCTCCTTCGCGTCATGACGCAGCGCCGCATCGCGCAGACGCTTGTGTTCGTCGGCGGCGATCTTTCCACGATGGGTCAGCGACAGCATCTGGTAGCGGAGGTACTTGTCGAACACGCCGGCATGCGCATCCATCAGCACGCGCGATCCGCACGCTGAAATCAGCGCCTGATGGAACTCCCAGTCGTAGCGCTTCCAGGTCTCGGTGACGGAGCCATCACCATCCATCATCCGCATTTCCATCTGATGAAGCTTGTGGTGCGCCGCGACGACATGTCCCTCCCAATCGACATCGCCCGCCTTGAAGGAGAGTTCGAGCGCGTAGCCTTCGAGGAGCTGACGCAGCGCAGAAAGCTCGCGAAGGTTCTCCACCGAAATCGGCGCAACCTCGAAGCCGCGTTGTCCCTCCGCCAACACCAGTCCCTCGGCCGAGAGGCGATTCAGGATTTCGCGCAGCGTTGAGACGCTCGCGCCGTATTGATCGTGCAGCCGCTCGAGCTTCAGCTTCTGGTCAGGCATCAGCCTGCCGAAGATGATGTCCTGCTTGATGCGGTCGTAGGTGCTGTCGGCGACCGACCCGATCGCTGTGGAGATGCCCATCGCGTGAAAATATATGGTTTAACCAAAAATGTCATATGAAAACTGCCAAGCAAACGTGGGCGCGCCGTTTCGGGCGGCGTCTCCGGCGGCGGGGGCGATGATACCTGCCGGGCTGGCGTTGCTGCTCGAATTGCCAGAGCGGCGCCCACCGTTGCGGGATGTCTGCTTCCGGCGCTGGTCGGACGTCGCCACGCAAACAAATCAGACCGCGGTCGGGAAGACCCGCGTGCGCCGCAAGAATCTTCAACGGTGCGATCGAATGCGACCGGCCGCCGCCTGCCCGATGTCAACGTGGCGTGGCGCGAGAACGCCGCCGGGTGCGGGCGCGCCGGGGATGAGCCGGCCGGCGCCGCCGCAGTGCCCGCCGCAGGTCGCCGATCGAGTCGTGCAACAGCTCGGTCATGCGCTGGCTGGCGACCTCGGGCAGCCCCTCGCCGATCGCATCCAGAACTGCCTTGTGTTGGTGCAGCCGGTTGTCCTGTATTCGCGCGGCGCCTTCCCAGCTCAGTCGGAAGGTGACGAGCAACGCGGCATGGATCAACCCGCCGAGAGCGCCGACGAAGAGATTGCCGGTGGCCTCGAGAATGGCCATGTGGAACTGCAGGTCGGCGGCGATCAGATCGCCGGCGCCATCCTTGAAGCGTTCCATGTCGGCATAGGCGGCCGAGATCCGATTGATGGTGGCGCGCGTGGGGTGCCGGGCGGCGAGCGCCGCGGCAGCCGGTTCGATCATTTGACGCAACGCATAAAGGTCGGCGACGAAATCCTCGGTGGGACCTGTCTGCAGGTGCCACGCGAGCACGTCGGGATCGAGCATGTTCCAGTCGCCCTTCG
>CAZSWL010000352.1:0-7071 GCA_964610725.1 uncultured Bauldia sp. | reverse complement strand
CATCAGGTCCAATCAAAAAGCCGTTCCGAGGGAAGGAAATCACCATGGCGAGCGGGTTGCAGCTCTCGCGAGAAGAACTTGGCGCGGCTTATCGCCGGATGCGGACCATTCGGGCGTTCGAGGATGCCGTGCACGCCGAGTTTTCCGCCGGCACAATTCCGGGGTTCGTGCACCTTTATGCTGGCGAGGAAGCGTCCGGCGTTGGCGTCTGCATGCACCTCGACGGCCGCGACGCCATCGCCTCCACCCACCGCGGCCACGGCCATTGCATCGCCAAGGGCGTCGAGGTCGGGCCAATGATGCACGAAATCTTCGGCCGTAAGGACGGCCTGTGCGGCGGAAAAGGCGGCTCGATGCACATCGCCGACCTGTCGCAGGGGATGTTAGGCGCGAACGGCATCGTCGGCGCCGGGGCGCCGCTCATCTGCGGCGCCGCGCTCACAGCGAAGACGCTGAAGACCGGCGGCGTCGCCATCTGCTTCTACGGCGACGGCGCCTCCAATCAGGGGGCGGTGTTGGAGAGCTACAATCTGGCAAAGATCTGGAACCTACCGGTCATATTCGTCGCCGAAGACAACGGATATGCCGAAGCGACCGCCTCGAGCTGGTCGGTGGGCGGCAGCCAGGTCGGGCGCGGCGAGGGCTTCGGTATCCCCTCGCGCCAGGTCGACGGTTCCGATTTTTTCGACGTCTACGAGGCGGCAGGTGAGGCGATCGACCGGGCCCGGGCCGGCAAGGGGCCGTCGCTCCTCCACGTCAAGCTCAACCGCTACTACGGCCACTTCGAAGGCGACGCGATGACCTATCGACTGCCCGACGAAGTCGAGAGCGCACGCAAGCGCGACCCGATTGACCTGTTCCGCCAGCGGGTTGTCGAGGCGTCGCTGATCACGGCGGCGGAACTTGACGCCACGGACCGGGAGGTCGTCGCCGAGATCGGGGACTGCATGAACGCTGCGAAGGCAGCACCGATGCCGACCGAAGCCGATCTCATGACTGACGTCTACTTGACCTACTGAAGAGAATCGCCATGTCAATGAAAAGCTATCGCCAGGCGATCAACGAGGCGCTCCGTCAGGAGATGGAGCGCGACGATCGCGTTATCCTGATGGGCGAGGACGTTGCCGGCGGCACCGGCGCTGGCGGCGATCAGGACGCATGGGGCGGCCCAATGGGCGTCACCAAGGGGCTCCGCCCGCAATTCGGCCCCGACCGCGTCCTCGACACCCACCTTGCCGAGATGTCCTTCGTCGGCGCGGCGGCGGGCGCGGCGGTGACCGGGCTCAGGCCGGTGGTTGAACTCATGTTCGTCGATTTCATGGGGGTCTGCTTCGATCAAATTTTCAACCAGGTGGCTAAATTCCGCTATATGTTCGGCGGCAAGGCTGTCACGCCCCTGGTTATCCGCACCATGTACGGCGCCGGCTTGCGCGCCGCCTCGCAGCACTCGCAATGCCTCTATCCGATATTCACCCACATCCCGGGCCTGAAAGTCGTCCTTCCGTCCAACGCTTATGAGGCAAAGGGCCTCCTCATCCAGGCGATCCGGGACGACGATCCGGTGATCTTCTTTGAGCACAAGGCGATGTACGACGACGAGATGGAAGTGCCGGACGAGCCCTATGCCATCCCCTTCGGCGAAGCCAATGTAACGCGGGAGGGCGAAGACGTCACCATCGTCGCCTTCGGCCGTATGGTGAACCTTGCCAATGAGGCCGCCGATAGCCTTGCCAAGCGCGGCATCTCCTGCACCGTCGTCGACCCGCGCACGACCTCCCCGCTCGATAGCGAGACCATCCTAGAAACGGTCGAGGAGACCGGGCGGCTGGTCGTCGTCGACGAGGCGCATCCGCGCTGTGGCATGGCGGCCGACATCGCAGGCCTCGTTGCCGAGAACGCCTTCGACTCGCTAAAGGCGCCTATCAAACTCGTCACCTCGCCGCACGCGCCCGTTCCCTTCTCGCCGGCCTTGGAAGATATTTACATCCCGAGCGTTGCCAAGATCGAAGCCGCGGTCCGGGCAACGCTAGCCCACGACCACAAAGTCGCCGCTGAGTGACGACTGACCGCCGCCGCGAACTCCTGACCGGGGGGGGGGGGACGCCAGCGCGGACGCTGCCGCTACACGCCCTAGGAGGGAGCCGATGCCCGCAATCCAGCCGATCACCATGCCGAAATGGGGCCTCGCCATGGAGGAGGGCATACTCGCCCGCTGGGCGGTCGATGTCGGCGCGACGATTGCCCTCGGCCAGGAGATCATGGACATCGAAACGACGAAGATCGCCAACGCCTTCGAAAGCCCGGTGACCGGGGTGCTGCGCCGGCGCGTCGTCGGCGAAGGCGACACGGTGCCGGTCGGCGCACTTCTCGGCGTCGTCTCAGAGCCCGACGTGCCCGAAGTAGCGGTCGACGATTTCGTTCGTGAATTCCTCAAGGGCTTCAAGCCCACCGAGAAGGGCGAGGCGACCGGCCCCGTGCCGGAGACGATCGACGGCGGCCGGCGATTCCGCCGCCTCAAGGCCGGCCCCGACACAGGCTTGGCCATTCTTCTCCTCCATGGTTTCGGCGCGGACATGTCAACATGGATGTTCAACCAGGCGGCGCTCGCCGAAGATCGCCCGGTCCACGCGATCGACCTCCCCGGCCACGGCGGCTCGGAGAAGGAGATGGCCGACGGTTCGGTCGAAGCGCTCGCCGAATCGGTCCTCGACTACATGGATGCGGCGGGCCTGGATGTCGCCTATCTCGTCGGCCATTCGCTCGGCGGCGCAATCGCCGCGACGATCGCGCTTAATGTGCCCTCCCGCGTCGCCGGCCTGACGCTCGTCGCACCCGTTGGCCTCGGCCCCGAGATCGCCGGCGATTTTATCGAAGGATTCATCGCCGAGACCCGCGCGAGAAAGCTGCGCCCGTTCATTGAAATGCTCGTCGCCGACCCGGCGATGGTGACCGCCGACATGGTTGAGGAGGTGCTCAAATACAAACGCCTCGATGGGGCACTGGCTGCCCTCCGGTTGATCGCCACCGCAAACTTTGCCGGCAACACCCAGCGCTTCGCGCTCCGCGACCGCCTCGCCGGGATCAAAGCCCCGACCCAGATCATCTGGGGCGAATCCGACCGCATCCTCCCCGCCAAGCACGCCGCAGGCCTCCCCGCCCAAATCCAGGTCACGACCATCCCCGGCGCTGGCCACGTCGTTCACATGGAAAAGGCGGCGGCGGTCAACAAGGCAATCGCGGGGGTGGGGTAGGAGGCGGGGCGGGTATCGCCGCGTACTGCGCGGTGTGCCCTTCCGGCGGCCGCCGGTCTTGCTGCCACGAGCCACGACGGCCGCCAAGGGCGTTTGGGTCAACATCTTTCATGCCTTGGCCTCGGTTGGCGGACCGCCGGCACAGGTGCTGATCGACTCCTCGGTCGCGATCAGGCCGTCATCGAAAGGAGAAAGCGCATCAAGGAGATGACCATCCGGAACCGCCGATGGCGCCACCATCCCCGCGGCGCCACCGTTGCCCGATGTACATCCATACAGTTGTCCGGTGCGCACCAGGCTGACCCCTTGCTGGTTCACCTCGATGCTGCACGCTGAACCGGAGAGCGCACTGCAACTTGACCCAGAGATTGAATAGGTTACGTCCGCAGTTATGTTTTTCCCGCCGGAGTCGACGGAGCACGTACATCCGCAGGTCACATTGCTGCCCTGTATCTTGGCGCGCGCTTCAGCCTCTCCATAAAAGCCCGCGCTCACGGCGATACCCAGCACGGCCGGCATGGCCAAAGTCACAAACGTTGATGTCAGATTTTCTCTCCCCATGACTCACCTCGCTGGTAAGTCCAGGCCGCCAAGACTATCGAAGACTCAGCACGCGCGGCTGACATTTCGGACCGTCGCCAGAGCGCCACTGTCGAACAGAGAGGCGAGGTGGCGGGCAAGCACTGCGCGGAAAGAGTCAATTCTTGGTAGATCGTCGCCAAAGACCTCTGTCACGTTCAGCAGTCCATCTAAGAGTCTGTCCGGGACGCCTTTCGCCGATTGCGCGATCGCCTGCAACCGCGCTGCCAGTGGATCTTTCACGTCGATTTTCCGACCGCTCTCGTCGACACCCGTGACGTAACGCATCCACGCTGCGATCCCCAGCGCCAGACGGACTATCGGCTGCCCGTTGGCGAGGCGATCGCGAATAGTGCCAAGCAGCCGCTGCGGCAGCTTCTGGCTTCCGTCCATGGCAATCTGCCACGTACGGTGCTTGAGGGCCGGGTTGGCAAACCGTTCCAGCAACGCGTCACGATAGGCAGCGAGGTCGCCGACGCCTGGTGGCAACGTGCTCATCACCTCTTTTGTCATGAAGTCGAAGATGAGGGTGTAGAAATCGGGATCGGCGATCGCCTGGCTGACAAATTCATAGCCGGCAAGGTAGCCGAGATAGGCGATAGTGGAATGGCTGCCGTTGAGCATGCGAAGCTTCATGAGCTCGAACGGTCGCACGTCCCCTACGAGCTGGGCGCCGACATCTTCCAGTGCAGGTCTTCCATGAGGAAAGCGGTCCTCGATAACCCATTGCGTGAACGGCTCGGTGACTACCGGCCATGCATCCCGAAGACCCGTGGCATCAAAGACCAGTCTGCGATCGTCGTCCGTGGTGGCCGGCACGATCCGATCCACCATGGTTGACGGAAACGCGACCTCACTTTCGACGTGGTTAGCCAAACCCGCTCCGCGCAACGCCGCGAAATCCGTCACAATGCACGCCGTCGTTTTGCCGTTGGCCGGGAGATTGTCACAGCACAGTACGGCGAACGGAGCGATACGAGTCCGCCGGCGCAGCTCTAACGCCCTGACAATGAGACCGGGTGCACTGATCGGAGCCTCCGGGTGCGCCAAGTCGTGGATGATGTCCGGGTGACGAGCATCCAGTGCGCCCGTGGCTGGATCGTGGCAGTAGCCCTTTTCGGTGACCGTGAGAGATACGATACGGGTTCGTGGATCAACCATCGCCGTCATAAGCGTGTTCCGCTGAGTGCGGGCTTCGAGCACATCAAGTAGCGAGCCCACAACCCGCGTCGTAGTCCCGGAGCTGCCGCGCACAACGAGCGTATAGAGAAAGTCCTGGGGTGCGAGCGCATCGCGCGTGTCGGGGCGCTTCAGTGAAGCCCCCACGATTCCCCAGGATGGATCGGCCCTCAGCAAATCGTCCACATAGACGGCCATGTGCGCCCGCTGAAATGCGCCGACCCCAAGGTGCACTATGCCGGGGGTAACGGCGGAGCGATTATACGGAAGCCGTGGCCCAAAGCTCTCGCCGCACAGTCGCGGACCAACCACTCGATCAGTCAATTTCGACCACCGCTTTGATAAGCCCAGATTTTTCAACAGCCCACTGCGGGATCGATTGTGCTGCGCCGGCAAGAGTGGCGCGGTGCGTGATCAGACGGTCCACCGGAACCTGTCCGCCCCGAATAGCCGCGATAACGCGTTCAAAGTCCTCCGATGTGGCATTGCGGCTCCCGAGAAGGGTCATTTCTTTCCGGTGGAAATCAGGATCTCTGAACGTGATTGGGTCTGTTACCACGCTGACCAGAACGTAGCGCCCGCCGTGGGCGACAAGGTCGAAGCCCGCCTCCATTGCTCGCGGATTGCCGGTCGCATCAAAGACCAGGTCGAAGCCCTCTCCGTCTGTGAAGGCTTCGACCGCTTTCGCTGCATCGTTCTCCGCAGAAAGGACGGCCACCTCGGCAATAGACTGAGCAGCGCTGACGCGTTCCGCATCGCGGTCGATCGCCGCAACGGTTCCGCCCGACAAACGCGCAAACAACGCGATTCCAAGACCGATGGGGCCGGCTCCGACGACGAGTACTCTATCGCGGTGTGTCAGGGCGCCCCGCCTGACGGCGTGCGCGCCGATCGATAAAAACTCCACCGTCGCGCACTGATCGACCGTCAATCCCTGTGCGCGTACAAGGCTTCCTAGTGGCACCGACAGCAGCCCCGTCATGCCCCCGTCCGCGTGCACTCCGAGCACGGATATGTTGACGCAGCAGTTGGGCTTGCCGGCACGACAAGCGACGCACCGTCCGCAGGAAAGGTAAGGATTGACGACGCAGACCTCGCCGGCGACGAGGCCTGATTCCGGCGGAGCCTCGACCACCTCCACGGCAAGCTCGTGGCCCATGACACGGGGGTATTGCAGGTAGGGATGCTTACCCTCGTAGATGTGATAGTCGGTGCCGCAGATGCCGATACGCCGCGGCCGAACGAGCGCGTCGCTCGGTCGCGGGATGGGGACCGGTCTCCGATCAATCTGCAGTTTGCCGGGTTCAGAACAAACAAGGGCATCGACGAACTGCATGTCTCGACCTGTCAGCTGAGCCGGCTGAAACGCAAGGATAGGGGGCCGACAGAGTGCCAGCCCCCGGTGGGTCTTACTTGAATTGGTCCATGTTGTCCTTGGTCACCAATGCCGCACCCGAGTCGATGAGCGACGCGACTTGCTCGCCGTTAATCGCCTTGACGAGTGCATCGACGCCGAGCTCCGACATCTTGGCCGGAAACTGGGCGACCGAGGCGTCCTCTTCGCCAGCGGCAATAGCCTCCGGCTCACCACAGCAGAAGTCGAAGCCGACCAAGATGATGTGATGGTCGAGATTGGCATTCTTGATCGCCTGCGCGGCACCGGCGGCGGGCGGGCCGCACGCCGAGTAGATTGCCTTGAGCTCAGGGTTAGCCGTCAGGATGTCCTGGGCGACGTTGATCCCTTTTTCCTCAGTGCAATCGGTAGCGCCCTTGCCGACGATGTCGGCATTGACGCCACTTAGCCCTGCAAGCATGCCGTTGACCCGGTCGTCGAGAGCTGGAACGCCCGGAACGCCTTCCAGGATGCCGAGCTTGTCGCCATCCTTGAGCACCGTCTTGAGGTACTGACCGGCCAACTTGCCGGCCTCAAGGTTGTTTGTCGTCGCGAGTGCGGTCTGATTCTTCCAATCAGGAATGCTGTTGTCCATGAGGACAACCTTGACGCCAGCGGCCACGGCCTTGTCTAAGGTCGTAGACACGCTTGGATCAACTGGTGTGATCG
>CAZSWL010000351.1:0-3283 GCA_964610725.1 uncultured Bauldia sp. | reverse complement strand
ACGGAGGCCGATCGGTTCTCGACCGCCGCCTCCGCCTTCGCCTCGATTCCGGTCGCCACCACCGACACGCGGATCACCCCTTCCAGCGACTCCTCGAAGGTGGCGCCGAGGATGATGTTGGCGTCGGGATCGACCTCCTCGCGGATGCGGGTCGCCGCCTCGTCGACCTCGAACAGGGTGAGGTCCTTGCCGCCGGTGATCGAGATCAGCAGGCCGCGGGCACCGCGCATCGAGGTCTCGTCGAGCAGCGGATTGGCGATGGCCGCCTCGGCCGCCTGCGTGGCGCGCGCCTCGCCGGAAGCCTCGCCGGTGCCCATCATCGCCTTGCCCATCTCGCGCATGACCGAGCGCACGTCGGCAAAGTCGAGGTTGATGAGACCTTCCTTGACCATCAGGTCGGTGATGCAGGCGACGCCCGAGTAGAGCACCTGATCGGCCATGGCGAAGGCGTCGGCGAAGGTGGTGTGCTCGTTGGCGATGCGGAAGAGGTTCTGGTTGGGGATGACGATCAGCGTGTCGACGCAGCCCTGCAGGTCCTTGATGCCCTGCTCGGCGACGCGCATGCGGCGGACGCCTTCGAAGTGAAACGGCTTGGTGACGACGCCGACGGTAAGGATGCCCTGCTCGCGCGCCGCCCGCGCCAGGATGGGCGCCGCGCCGGTGCCGGTGCCGCCGCCCATGCCGGCGGTGACGAAGATCATGTGCGAGCCGCTGAGGTGGTCGACAATCTCGTCGATTGCCTCCTCTGCGGCGGCGCGGCCGACCTCCGGTTGCGATCCGGCGCCGAGGCCCTCGGTGACCGCCACCCCCATCTGGATTCGGCGCTCTGCCCTGGACGACGACAGCGCCTGCGAATCGGTATTGGCCACCACGAACTCGCAGCCGAGCAGGCCGGCGCGGATCATGTTGTTGACCGCGTTGCCGCCGGCTCCGCCGACGCCGAACACCGTGATCTTGGGCTTGAGCTCCTTGATCTCGGGCATCTTCAGATTGATCGTCATGGCACCCTCGTAGTCTTGACCTCATTCAGCCGTCCGCGCGTCCCGTCGGCCTGACTTGTTCTTCCGGTTGGGGCCACCGCCGCCGCGGCCGCCCACCGCCACGCGGCGGTTAGAAGCTCTCCCTGATCCACTGGCCGACGCGGGCGAGATAGCCGCCCGATCCGGCCATGGCCAACGGCGCGTCGTCACGCTCCTCGGCCGCCTCGATTGCGGCGACCTGCGGATAAATGATGAGCCCGACCGCGGTGGCGAAAGCCGGTCCCTTGGCGAGCTCGGGAAGGCCGGCGATGCCCAGCGGGCGGCCGAGCCGAATGTTGCGGGCGATAATGCGCCGCGCCGCCTCGCCGAGGCCGTCGAGCTGGCTGGCGCCGCCGGTCAGCACCATGCGCCGGCCGACCAGACCGGCGAAGCCGGATGCATTGAGCCGATCGCGGGTGAGTTCCAAGATTTCCTCGATGCGCGGGCGGATGATGCGCGACAGCGCCGAGCGCGGGACCTGGTTCGGCGTATCGCGATCGTCGTCGCCGATGCCGCGCACCGCGACGACCTCGCGCTCGTCGGCAATGCCCGCCAGCGCGCTGCCGTACATGGTCTTCAGCCGCTCGGCGTCTTCCAGCCGCGTCGACAGGCCGCGGGCGATGTCGCTGGTGATGTGGCGCCCACCGACAGGCAGTGCGTCGAGGTGGACGAACTCGCCGCGCGAGAACACCGCGATGGTGGTGGTGCCGCCGCCGAAGTCGATCACCGCGCAGCCGAGCTCGGCCTCGTCGTCGACCAGCACCGACAGGCCGCTGGCGTAGGGCGAGGCGACCATCGCCTCGATCGACAGATGGCAGCGGTTGACCGCGAGTTCGAGGTTGCGCAGCGGCCGGGTGTCGGCGGTGACCACGTGCATGTCGACGCCGAGCCGCTCGCCGACCATGCCGCGCGGATCGGCGATGCCGCGGTTGCCGTCGAGGGCGTAGCCGATGGGCAGCGCGTGCACAACCGAGCGGCCTTCGCTGATGGCCCGTCGCCGGCCGGCGGCGAGCACCCGCCCGATCTCGGCATCCTCGACCGCCTCGCCGGACAGCGCCACCGCCGCCGAGCAGGTCTCGCTCGCCGGATGGCCGCAGGCGACGTTGACGATGAGCGATTCGACGGTGACGCCGGCCATGCGCTCGGCCGCGTCGACGGCCAGCCGGATGGCCTGTTCGGCGGCGTCGAGATCGGTGACCACCCCGGACTTGACGCCGCGCGAACGCTGGTGGCCGAAGCCGAGCACCTCGATCGAGTGGGTGCGCCCGCGCAGCGCAGCGCCCGGCTCGCCGGCCTTCAGGCGGGCGATCAGGCAGCAGATCTTGCTCGAGCCAACGTCGAGCACCGAGACGGTCGCTCGCCGGCGCAAGCCGTGCAGGTTGATCTCCGAGGAGCGGAACAGGCCGATCACGTGTTCCTCCCGCGCCGCGCCTTGAGCATCCGCTTGCGGGCGGCAAGGCCGTCGGCGTCGAGGCGGACGATGACGCGGTCGCCCATGCGCATGTCGACGGCGTCGATCTCGCGCGACAGCAACGCCTCGTCGGCGTCGAGCCGGGCGATCTTCTGCAGCGCCGCGGCGGGATCGTGCTGCGGCAGCAACAGCTCGATGCCGTTGTCGAGCACCACCGTCCAGCGCCGGCCCGAGACCAGCACGCCGGCGTGGACGTGCTCGGCGATGTCCGGGAAGGCACCGATCAGGTTGGTGAACTCGCCCGCCCGCTCGCCGGCGCTGGCGCCGACCACCAGCGGCAGCGAGGCATAGCGGTCCTCGATGCGGTCGGTGATCACCTTGCCGGCCTCGTCGACCAGCGACAGCTTGCCGTCGTGCTGCCAGACGGCGAACGGTACCCGCTCGCTGATGGTGACCTCGAGCCCGTGCGGGTAGAGCTTCTTCAGCGTCGCCTGCTCCACCCACGGCAAGAGCTCGACGCGGGCCTTGGCCGCCTCGGCGTCGAAGGCGACCAGCGAGCGGTACGGCCCGATCTCCAGTCGCTTGAGCACGTCGACTTCCGATGTCTCGCTCTGGCCGGTGATGGTGACTTCGTCGATGGACAGCCCCGCCCACGCTGTCGTCGCCGCGACCACGGTCATGGCGTGTCCGCCAAGAACGGTGCCGGCGATCGCGGTGGCGAGGACAAGCGTGATCAGGCTCTTGACGCCGAAGTGGCGCGGCGAGCGCCACTGCAGCTTCTCGAGGGCGCGCGCCGGCCGGCGCAGGAAGCGCGGCAGCACGATCCCGCGCAGCAGGCCTGCGGCAACCGTCT
>CAZSWL010000350.1:0-3115 GCA_964610725.1 uncultured Bauldia sp. | reverse complement strand
GGATGTCGTCGATGCCGGTATGGGAGGCGGCGTCCATTTCGATGACGTCGACGTGCCGGCCCTCCATGATCGCGGCGCAGTGCTCGCCCATCGCGTCCATGTCGATGGTCGGCTGATCGACCTTGCCGGGGATGGAATAGTTGAGGGCGCGGGCGAGGATGCGGGCGGTGGTGGTCTTGCCGACGCCGCGCACGCCGGTGAGCATGTAGGCTTGGGCGATGCGTCCGAGACGAAAGGCGTTGGTGAGGGTCTGCACCATCGCCTCCTGGCCGACCAGATCGACGAAGCTCTGCGGGCGATATTTGCGCGCGAGCACCCGATAGGGCGCGCCGGCGTCGCGGTCGTGATCGGTGCCGTCCATCGTCAACGGTCGCTCGGGCCCCGGTTCCCCTACTGATTGGCGGAGGTGGGAAACTGGCAGGCAACCCGCGCCGAAACTCGTTAGGGCTGCTTCCTTCCGGACCTGACCCGGTTCACCGAGCGGCACGTCCGCCGCCAGCTTCCCGACCGACCATATCATAACGACCGGCACCGGCGACAAGGGCGCGGCCGCCGCAAGCCATGACCATTCAGCGCGCCGGCGGGCGGCGGAAACCGAGCACCACCGCCAGCACGAACACCCATTGCAGGAAGGCGGCCACGGTCAGGCGCTCCCACAGTCCCATGACGCCGGACAGGCGGGCGGCGGCGAGGCCGGCGAAGGCGGCGGCGAAGAACATGACGATGAAGGAAATCAGCGAATAGCCGGAAAACCGCCGCCATAACGGATCGCGGCGCAGCGCCAGTCCGCAGAAGAGCACCGCCAGCAGCGAGGCGACCGAGATTGTGGCGGCGAGCCACAGGTGGACCTTGCCGAAATAGGTGAGCGGTGCGCCGGGCCGTTCCATCGGGTAGACGAGCATGAGAATGCCGGCGAGGCCGATGAGGACGAGAAGCGCAGGCACCAGCAGGGTGAGGACCCGTCCGTGCCCGCGCAAGGCGCCGGCAAGGGCGAAGGCAAAAGCGATCAGCAGGGCGTTGTAGAGGGTGAACAGCGGCTGGAGGACCGTGGCCGCCGGCGCGCGCGCCATGATGAGCGCGCTCACCGGCTGGGCGAGATGGCTGTAGCCGGGCGTCAGCCAGCCGCCGAGGATCACCGCGGCGGCGTAGATGAGCGGCGCGACCACGCCGGCGAGAACGAGAAGACCGGTTCGCACGCTGCCATTCCCCGTCCCGAAGCGATAGCGATTCTGTCGGATGATACCATCCGCGTGCGACCTGCGACCGGCTCGCCCGGACGCCGCCGGACGCGCTACACTTGCCTGTCCGGCCGTGTCGGTCCGGGACCAGACACGATGGCGAACATGTTCGACGGCCTTCCCGAAATCGAAGCGAGCGCCTTCACCGGCTTCGCCGGCAACCGCATCGAGCGGCGGAGCGAGGGCCGCGCCGCCGACGCGACGCCACGCGCCCTCGCCGACCCGGCCGCGCGGTTCTACCTGTTGCGCGGCGCCCAGCCGCTCGTCAAATCGCTCGATCCCCTGTTCGCGGCGAGCGAGGGCGAGCGGCTCGGCGTCAAAGGCGAGGAGGCGGTGCTGCTCGGCTGGACGCCGGCGGGACCGCGGCTGGCGGCAACCGTCGCCGACGATGTCGCGCTCGACGAAGGCATCAGCGTGGCCGATCTTCGCGCCCTCGCCGCCGCCGGCGAGATGAGCGCGGAGCATCTCGGCGGCCTGGCGCAGGCGCGCAGCCTCACCTACTGGCACAGCCGCCACCGCTTCTGCGCCAACTGCGGCGCCGAGACGGTCGTCGCCAACGGCGGCTACCGGCGCGACTGCCCTGGGTGCGGAGCGGAGCACTTCCCGCGCACCGACCCGGTGGTGATCATGCTCGCCGTAGCCGGCGACCGCTGCCTGCTCGGCCGCCAGCCGCGCTTCGCGCCGGGCATGTACTCGTGTCTCGCCGGCTTCCTCGAACCGGGCGAGACGATCGAGGACGCGGTCCGCCGCGAGACGCTGGAAGAGGCCGGCATCGGAATCGGGCGGGTGCGCTACCACGCCAGCCAGCCGTGGCCGTTCCCCTCCTCGCTGATGATCGGCTGCCACGGCGAGGCGATCTCGACCGACATCCGCCGCGACGAGGCCGAGCTGGAGGATTGCCGCTGGTTCAGCCGCGCCGAGACGCGGGCGGTGCTCGCCGGCAGCCATCCGCAGGGCATCACCGCGCCGCCGGCGATGGCGATCGCCCACCACCTGATCAGGGCGTGGGCGGAGGGGTGAGCGGGACGGGGGACGACCGCCATCGTTCCCGCGAGCGAATTCCGCTCCGGGGTATGCCGTGCCTCTTTCCCGTCCCTGTCGCGCCTTGCGGCGCTCCTCGCCTCTTGTTTCGATCCCCTCGGTAACCAAGGGGTGGCGGGCGCTTCGAGAAACGCCAGTCCGGGTAGTCCGATAAGGGGCGCTTCCGAAGCGCCCGCCGCGGCGATTTTGGGACCTCGCACCCGCTCTGGGCGAACGGCGGCGGGACTGGCAACGGAGTCTTGGCGGACCTCCGGCCCTGACCGCCACGGTCGGAGGTGAAGGGATTTCTCCCTTTGCCCCGGCCTGGCTGACCGCCGCCGCCTGTAGCCGAGGCCGGTTGGCGGCCATACGGCAGCCCGGTCGTAGTGCCGGGCCGGCGGGTACGTGGCCTCCCGACGGTCCCGGAGCGACCCGGGACCGGCAGGCGCCGCACCCCGCCCCACGCTGAAGACGCCTCATGAGCGCGCCCCTTGGCGGGCGAGGATGGCGACGATTATCGGGGCGGTTTCGGAAGCGGGGATAACTTTTCGATCTGTCCTGGAAACAGGACAGCTTTTGGGAGGCGTTTTGACCGAAACGGGCGAGTTATTCCCGCTCCTTACCCTCCCCCTTGAGGGGAGGTCGAGATTCGCGTGAGCGAATCTCGGGAGGGGGGTTAGACGGCAGCAACAATCACCCCCTCCCGAAAGTGTCTCTCTCCGCTCGCCACTTTCGACCTCCCCTCAAGGGGGGAGTCATCACTTTGACTGAACAGGGAACTATGTTACGTTGCAATCTGGTCGCGGAGAGCAACCAGCTAACAGGAACATGGCCCGTGCCGTTTGCCGACCCAACCG
>CAZSWL010000349.1:0-3798 GCA_964610725.1 uncultured Bauldia sp. | reverse complement strand
AGCCGTTGATGACGACGTTGGCGCCCTCCCCGGCCATGGCGGTGGCGATGCCGAGGCCGATCCCCGACGTCGACCCGGTGACCAGTGCGGTTTTGCCCTTGAGCATGCCGTGTGACCTCTCGTTTGCTTGTCGTGCGCCCTATATACTGCACTGCAGCAAGGATGCCATGCCGTGCGGCGTTTCGCGCTGCGGCGGGCCAATGCTAGAACGGCCGAAATGAGTCACGTCAGCCCGATCCTCGAGCATCGCGAGCACGACCATGCCCGCTGCGCGGCGCTGGCGCTCGATCACGCCGAGGCGATCTGCCAGCGCGAGGGCCTGCGCTTCACCGAGCAGCGCCGGCAGGTACTCCAGGCGCTGCTTCTGAGCCACGTGCCGGCGTCGGCCTACGACGTCATCGACCGGCTGGCGGAGGCGGGCGGCCACCGCCCGGCGCCGATCTCGGTCTATCGGGCGCTGGATTTCCTGGTCGCCCACAATCTCGCCCACCGCATCGAATCGAAGAACGCCTACGTCGCCTGCGACCGCGGCGACGCGTGCGAGCCGGGCGCCACTCTCTTCCTCATCTGCGACAATTGCGGGGCGGCCGGCGAGGCGACCTCCGAGGCGCTCGCCCGTCTCGTCAACGCCGAGACCGAGAAGCGCGCCTTCCTGCCGCGCCTCAGAGTGCTGGAGGTGCGCGGCCTGTGCGCCCGCTGCCGGGCGGCGTGATGATCAAGAGGCGAGGAGCGCCACCAAAGCACATCGGATTTATCCGATGTGCCATCTGGCGCGACAGGGAATGAAAGAATGACCGCCCCCAAACCCCGCCGACAAACCGTCCCGGTGATGGTCGGTGACGTCCAGATCGGCGGCGGCGCGCCCATCGTCGTCCAGTCGATGACCAACACCGACACCGCCGATGTCGCCGCCACCGTCGACCAGGTGGCGGCGCTCGCGGCTGCCGGCTCGGAGCTGGTGCGCGTCACCGTCGACCGCGACGAGGCGGCGGCTGCCGTCCCCCATATCCGCGACCGCCTCGCCCAGCGCGGCATCCATGTCCCGCTCATCGGCGACTTCCACTACATCGGCCACAAGCTGCTTGCCGACCACCCGGCTGCGGCGCAAGCGCTGGCGAAATACCGCATCAATCCCGGCAACGTCGGCTTCGGCGACAAGCGCGACCGCCAGTTCGCCGCCGTGATCGAGATGGCGCTGCGCCACGACAAGCCGGTGAGGATCGGCGTCAACTGGGGCTCGCTCGACCAGGCGCTGCTCACCCGCATGATGGACGACAACGCCAGGCAGCCCGAGCCGCTGTCGGCGGCGGAAGTCACCCGCCGCGCCATCGTCGCCTCGGCGGTGCTGTCGGCCGAGGCCGCCGAGAGGATCGGTTTGCCGCGCTCGCAGATCGTCCTGTCGGCAAAAGTCTCGCGCGTGCAGGATCTGGTCGCGGTCTATTCCGCGCTCGCCCGCGCCACCACCCACGCCCTCCACCTCGGGCTCACCGAGGCCGGTATGGGCTCGAAAGGCATCGTCGCCTCGTCGGCCGCGATGGCGCTGCTGCTGCAACAGGGGATCGGCGACACCATCCGCGTCTCGCTGACGCCGGAGCCCGGCGGCGAGCGCACGAGCGAGGTCAAGGTCGCCCAGGAACTGTTGCAGACGATGGGCCTGCGCGATTTCGCGCCGTCGGTCTCCGCCTGCCCCGGCTGCGGCCGCACCACCTCCACCGTCTTTCTCAATCTGGCGAAGCAGATCGAGGCCGACCTCGCCGCAGCGATGCCGGTGTGGCGCGAGAAGTATCCCGGCGTCGCGCGGCTCAAGGTCGCGGTGATGGGCTGCATCGTCAACGGCCCCGGCGAATCCAAGCACGCCGACATCGGCATCTCGCTGCCGGGCACCGGCGAGGCGCCGGCCGCCCCCGTCTTCATCGACGGCAGACACGCCGCCACCCTGCGCGGCCCGACGCTGGCGGAGGATTTCCGCAAGATGGTCGGCGAGTATGTGGAACGCCGGTTCGGCGGCGGCGCCCACGAGGCCGCCGAATAGACCCCGCCGAACGCCGGTATCAGGTGCGCGAGGTCGCGGCCGCGACCGGTATCGGACGGGCGTCGAGCGGCGTCTTCAGGTGCACGTCGCGCTGGGGGTAGGGGATCTCGATGCCGTGCTCCTTGAGCGCGTCCCATAGCGCCAGCAGCACCTCGCTCTTGACGTTGACGACGCCGCCGGCCGGATCGCTGATCCAGAAGCGCAGGATGAAGTTGATCGAGGAGTCGCCGTAGGAGGTGAGGTGGCAGAGCACCGGCGGCGTCTTCATGACGCGGCTCGCGCGCTCAGCGGCCTCGACCGCCACCCGGCGCACCACATGCGGGTCGGCGGCGTAGCTCACCCCGAAGGGCACCTCGAGGCGGACGTTCTTGTCGGAATAGGACCAGTTGATCACCTGATTGGTCACCAGGTCCTCGTTGGGGATCAGATACTCGCGCCCGTCGCGGGTGATCACCGAGACGTAGCGGGCGTTGAGCTGCTTGATCCAGCCGAAGGTCTCGCCGAGCGAGATGACGTCGCCGGGCTTGATCGAGCGGTCGACCAGCAGGATCACGCCCGATACCAGGTTCGACACCACCTTCTGCAGGCCGAAGCCGAGACCGAGGCCGACGGCGCCGGAAAACACGGTGAGGCCGGTCAGGTCGAGGCCGACCGATTGCAGGCCGATCACCACGGCAAGCGCGAACAGCCCGACGCGGACCAGCTTGCCGGTCAGCACGCGCATCGACGGCGACATGTCCTCGACGTCCTCGAGGCGCCGCTCGCTCATGGCGCTGACGGCGGAGGCGGCCCAGAACAGGATCGTCAGCACGACCGCCGTCTTGAGCAGCAGCAGGAGCGAGACGTGGAAGGAGCCGACGTTGACCGCGGCGGCGTCGAGCACCGCGGTTGCCGTCGCTGCGAGGTTGAGGATGTTGAGCGCCGCGATCAGCCAGGCGCCGACCGCGACGATGCGCGCCGCCAGCCGGTTGCGGATGAAGCGCGAGGTGATCGACACCACCACCCACACCGCCACCAGGTTGACGGCGATGAGGATGAGGTGCGAGCGGTCCTGCGTCGTCACCTGGCGGAGCGTCGCCACCGCCAGCAACGCCAGGAACACGAACAGGATCGGGCGGATGCGGCGCAGCACCAGCGCGTAGAGGCGCAGGCGCCGCATCGTCGTCTCGCGCTCGCGCACCCAGCGCTCGATCGGCGGCTCGAGCAGCCTGCCGCCGAACCAGGCGAGCGCCGCCACCCCGGCGATCACGGCCAGCTGCAACAGCCCCCACGGCTCGATCATCAGCCTCAGCCACGCCGCCAGGCTGGCGCCGAGGTTGTCGAGCTGGTCGATCAGCCCGGCCCAGCTCGCGAACGGATCAGGCGTCTGCTCCATGTCGCACCTTTCGATCGGGCGCGCCGACTCGCGGCGCTACCCGCCGTCGCCGACGTTCGGGGAAACTCACGCGACAAACAAGGGCTTCGCGGGGAAGGAGATGCCCCGCGCCCCGTCGTCATCGACGGCAGACACGCCGCGACGCTGCGCGGCCCCCACCTCGCCGACGACTTCCGTGTGATGGTGGGGGAGTATGTGGAGCGAAGGTGGGGGCGGGGCCGGTCGGCTGGGGAGGCGGCGGAGTAGGCTACCGCCCAGGTTGGTAGTAGTAACGCTCTCGGGGCGCGACTCTTTGTCGGAAGAAGGGGCGTATTCTTTCCACGTTTTCAGCGAAGTCTCCTGCTGCTAATTTTGGCAAAACGTTGCGCGCTGTTTTCCAGTCATCGAGATC
>CAZSWL010000348.1:0-3472 GCA_964610725.1 uncultured Bauldia sp. | reverse complement strand
GCGGTCAACCGCACCAAGGTGACCGGCGCGCCCATTCCGTTCGGCGGCGTCAAACAGTCGGGCGTCGGGCGCGAGGGCGCCCGTCTCGGCATGGAGGCGTTCACCGAAGTCAAATACGTCTGCCGCGACTGGCGTTGAGGCGGAACCAGAGACGGGAGAGGAGTAGGCCATGCTCGCCAACGACCAGCTCGACAAATGGGACCGGGAGAACTTCTTCCACCCCTCCACCCATCTCGCCCGGCACGCCCGCGGCGAAAGCCCAAGCCGCATCGTCACCGGCGGCTCGGGCGTCTACATCGAGGACCGCGACGGCAAACGGCTGCTCGATGCGTTCGCCGGCCTCTACTGCGTCAACGCGGGGTACGGCCGCAAGGAGATCGCCGAGGCGATCGCCGCCCAGGCACGCCAGCTCGCCTACTATCACGCCTACGTCGGCCACGGCACCGAGGCGTCGATCACGCTGGCCAGGATGATCCTCGAGCGGGCGCCGGACGCCATGTCGAAGGTGTTCTTCGGCCTCAGCGGCTCCGACGCCAACGAGACCAACCTCAAGATGGTCTGGTACTACAACAATATCCTCGGCCGGCCGCAGAAGAAGAAGATCATCTCGCGCTGGCGCGGCTACCACGGCTCGGGGCTGATGACCGGCTCGCTGACCGGGCTCGCCGCCTTTCACAAGAAATTCGACCTGCCGCTGGCGCGCGTCTTCCACACTGAGGCGCCGTACTATTTCCGGCGGCCACGCCTCGACATGAGCGAGGCCAAGTTCGTCGCCTTCTGCGTCGGCGAACTGGAGGAGCTGATCGCGCGCGAGGGCGCCGATACCGTCGCCGCCTTCATCGGCGAGCCGGTGCTGGGCACGGGCGGCATCGTACCGCCGCCGGCCGGCTACTGGCCGGCGATCCAGGCAGTGCTGAAAAAGCACGACATCCTGTTGATCGTCGACGAGGTGGTCACCGGCTTCGGCCGGCTGGGCGCCATGTTCGGCGCGCACAAATACGGCCTCGAGGCCGACATCATGACCATCGCCAAGGGGCTGACCTCGGCCTATGCGCCGCTGTCCGGCTCGGTCTTCTCGGACAAGGTGTGGCAGGTGCTGATGCGCGGGAGCGACGAGAACGGCGCCATCGGCCACGGCTGGACCTACTCCGCCCACCCGATCGGGGCGGCGGCCGGGGTGGCCAATCTCAAGCTGGTCGACGAGCTCGGGCTGGTCGCCAACGCCGGCGACGTCGGCGCCTACCTCAACAGGATCATGGGCGAGGCGCTGGCCGGACACCGCCACGTCGGCGAGGTGCGCGGCGAAGGCATGCTGTGCGCCGTCGAGTTCGTCGCCGACAGGGACACGCGCACCTTCTTCGACGCGGACGACAAGGTCGGCCAGCGCCTGGCGGCGGCGCTGCTCGCCCGCGGCGTCATCGCCCGCGCCATGCCGGAGGGCGACATCGTCGGCTTCGCGCCGCCGCTGTGCCTCAGCCGCGAGGAGGCGGACGTGATCGTCGGCCGCTTCCGCGAGGCGGTCGAGGAAGTGCTGGGGAAGTGAGGCGGCGGGCTCACCAGCAGGTGTAGCCGCCATCGACCAGCACGACGCTGCCGGTCATCAGGCTGGCGCCGTCGCCGGCGAGGAACAGCGCCACCGCGGCGACCTCGTGGACCTCGCCCATGCGCCCCATCGGCGTGCCGCCGATCCACGCCTCGTACATCTTGGGATTGTTCTTCACGAAGGCGTTGAGCGGAGTGTTGATGTAGGTGGGGGCGACGGCGTTGACGCGCACACCGCGCGAACCCCACTCGGCGGCGAGCGACCTGGTGAGCTGATGCACGCCCGCCTTGGAGGCGTTGTAGAAGGCCTGCTCCTGCGGCTTGTTGACGATGAAGCCGGACATCGAGCCGATGTTGACGATGGAGCCGGATTCGGCGGCAAGCATGTGACGGCCGAAGGCGCGGCAGCACCAGAAGGTGCCGTTGAGATTGACGTCGATGACGTTCAGCCAGTGCTCGTCGGTGACCGTCTCGGCCGGCGTCTCGCTGCGGGCGATGCCGGCGTTGTTGACCAGGATGTCGACCTTGCCGTGGCGCTCGACGAGCTCGTCGGCGACGGCGGTGACGCGGGTCGGGTCGGTCACGTCCATGATGACCACCTCGGGGTCGTAGCCCTTCTTGCGCATGGCGTCGCGACCCTCCTCGGCGACCGCGGCGTCACGGTCGGCGATGACGGTCCTAGCCCCCGCCTCGCACAGCGCCTCGACGATGGCGAGGCCGATGGCGCGGCCGCCGCCGGTGACCAGCGCGACGCGACCGTCCAGCCTGAGCATCTCCAGATACATCTCTCTCCAGCTCCTGTCGTATCAACTCATCCAGTTGCCGCCGTCGACGTTGAGGGTCTGGGCGACGACGTAGTCGGCGTCGGCGGAGGCGAGAAAAACCGCGGCGCCGACGTGGTCGGCGGGCAGGCCCATGCGGCCGAACGGCACCGCCTCGCCGACCAGCCGCTTCTTCTCGCCGAGCGGGCGGTGCTCGTAGCGGGCGAACAGGGCGTCGACCTGATCCCACATTGGCGTGTCGACGACGCCGGGCGAGATGCCGTTGACGTTGATGCGGTGCCGGATGAGGTCGAGGCCGGCGGACTGCGTGAGGCTGATCACCGCCGCCTTGCTGGCGCAATAGACCGAGACCAGCGCCTCGCCGCGGCGGCCGGCCTGCGAGGCCATGTTGATGATCTTGCCGCCCTTGCCGCGCTCGACCATGTGGCGGGCGACCGCCTGCAGGGTGAAGAACAGCCCGCTGACGTTGACGGCGAAGACGCGGTCGAAGCTCTGCCGGGTGACCTCGAGGACCGGCGCCATGTCGAAGATGGCGGCGTTGTTGACCAGGATGTCGATGGCGCCGCTCTTGCCGACGACGGCGGCGACCATGGCGGCGATCGATTGCTCGGAGGTGACGTCGAGGTCGACCGGGTAGGCGCCGCGGCCGATGGCGGCGGCGGTCGCCGTCGCCTCGTCAGCATCGCGGTCGGCGACGGCAACGGTGGCGCCCTCCTCGGCGTAGCGCTCGGCGATGGCGCGGCCGATGCCGCGGGCACCGCCGGTGACGACCGCGATCTTGCCGTCGAGCTTCATTGGCGGATGGCCTTGCCGTCCGGGTCGAAGCGATGGATGCGCTCGGTCTCAGGCGTCAGGTGGACGGTGGCGCCGTTGCGGAACTCGACCTCGCCGACCACGCGCACAGTGACGTCGCCGACGCCGTCGGCGGTGACGTAGAGGAAGGTGTCGCTGCCGACGTGCTCGGCGACGTTGACCTTGCCGATCCAGGTGCCCTGCTCGCGCGACACGGCAATGTGCTCCGGCCGTATGCCGATGGTGGTGGCGCCGACCGCGGCGGCGGCCTGGCCGTCGATGAGGTTCATCTTCGGCGAGCCGATGAACCCGGCAACGAACAGGTTGTCCGGGCGTTCGTAAAGCTCAATCGGGGT
>CAZSWL010000347.1:0-13833 GCA_964610725.1 uncultured Bauldia sp. | reverse complement strand
GGAAAAGCCGATCTACGACATTCCCGGCTTCCCGGTCATCTCCGGTGAAGGGCTGGTCGAGCGCCTGCTGGAGCAGATCAAGCCGTTCCACCCGTCTCTCCACCTCAACCAGATGGTCGAGACGCTTGCCCGCGAGGAGGACGGCCGCTTTCGCCTGACCACCGATGCGGGTACGGCCTTCATCGGCAAGGTGGTAGTGATCGCCGCCGGCGGCGGCTCGTTTCAGCCCAAGCGACCGCCGGTGCCCGGCATCGAGGCCTATGAAGGCAGCTCGGTCTTCTACTCGGTGAAAAGGATGGAGCCCTTCCGCGGCCGCGATCTGGTCATCGTCGGCGGCGGCGATTCGGCTCTCGACTGGACGCTCAACCTGCAACCACTGGCGAAGAGCCTCACGCTCGTCCACCGGCGCGACGAATTTCGCGCGGCGCCCGATAGCGTCAACAAGATGAAGGCGCTGGTCGAGGCCGGCAAGATCAGCTTCCGCATGGGGCAGGTGAGCGCGCTCAAGGGCGAGGGCGGTCAGCTCAGCGCAGTCGTCGTCAAGGATCGCGCCGGGGCCGAAAGCGAAGTGCCGGCCACGCGCTTGCTGCCGTTCTTCGGATTGACCATGAAGCTCGGACCGGTAGCCGACTGGGGCATCAATCTTCACGAGAAGCTGATTCCGGTCGACACGGCGAAGTTCGAGACCTCAGAGCCCGGGCTCTTCGCCATCGGCGACATCAACAGCTACCCCGGCAAGCTCAAGCTGATCCTGTGCGGCTTCCACGAGGCGGCGCTGATGGCGCAGGCGGCCGTCCACATCGTCTTCCCGGGCAAGAAGATCCTCTTCCAGTACACCACCTCGTCGTCGAGCCTGCAGAAGAAGCTCGGCGTAATCTGAGCGATCGCCGGGCCTATTGCGGCAGGAAGATCACCTCGCCCAACGTGTGGGTGGTGGCGGTCTTGGAGTCGACCTTCGTGGTCCTCAGCCGGAAGCCGTCGATGCCGATTTCGATGGTCGCGGTGGCGGTCGAGGGCTTCTCGCCGGTGGTCGTGGCGGTCAGGACGAGCCGATTGGTCGAACCGGTGCCTGACAAGGTGGCGAAAGCGTGTCTGCCGCGCCGGCCGGCGGAGCCGCTATAGCGGCCGGCACCGAGCGCGCGCAGGTCGATCTCGATCGCCAGCGAGTTGGTGGGAAGCGCGCAGCGGCCGCTCTGGCGAAGACCCGTACCGTCGGCGGTGAGGGTGTTGGTGATCTTGCAATAGAGCCGCTCCGGCGCCTCGCTCGTCTTCAGTTGCAACGTGCCGCGTCCGATCCAGTCGCCGACCAGTCGTTTCAGCAGCGCATCATCGGCGTGGGCGGCGCTCGCCACGCATATCAGCGCGAGCGCGATCGTCAGTCTTCGCATGCGAGCTCCTTGGCTGGGGCGAACATGGTGATAGCAGGTGCCGTGCGTCAGTGGGGACCGAAGATGATCTTGCTCGCGGTGAACGGCAGCCCGGTCTTCGGATCGGTGCGTTCGGCGGTGAGCTGATAGCCGCCGCCGGGCAGCACTTCGATGGTGGTGGTCGAGGTCGCCGGCTGGTGGGTCAGACGGTCGACGAACTGGGCCACCAGCACGATCCGATCGCCGGCGCCCGTGCCGGTGAGCGTCGCCGGGCCGTCGCTGCCAAGGGTCTGAAGCGAACCGTCGTACCGGCCGTCGCCGCGCGCGGTGATGAGACCGTGGACTGCCCCGGATTGGGTGGCAAGGGCGCAGCGCCCCTGCTGCTTGAGGGCGTTGCCGTCGGCGCTCAACACGTTGGTGATCTTGCAGTAGACCCGCTCGGGTTGGGCGGCCGCACTCTGGCGGATCAACCCGCGGCCGATCCAATCGCCGGCCAGGTGTGCCAGCAGCAGATCATTGGCGGCCGCCCCCGACCCGCTCGGCGCCAGATGCGGCAACGGCGGCGCTCCGGTGGTGGTCGGCGCCGGGGTCAGCGCCAGGGGCTGCCCCACGGCCGCCGGCGTCGCCGGCGAGACGTCTTCCGCCGCCCACGCCGGCACTGCCATGCCGACCACCACGACAATCGCGGCGAGCGTCCTCATGCCGGCACTTCTTCCGTCGCGGCCTTCGCCGTCGGATTGCGGTCGAACCAGCGGCGCGCCAATCCGGCCATCAACGCGGGAAGCACCACGACATCGCCAATAAGGGCAACCGCCAGGGTCAGGGCGGCGATGCGTCCGAAGAGCATGATGGTTGGCAAGCCGCTGGTGAGGGTGGTCGACATGCCGGCAACGATGATGAGGGTGGTGCCGGCGAGAACCGGGCCGATGCGCCGAGAGGTCTCGGCCAGCCGCTCGCGCAGCGGAGTCTCGCCGTCTCCGCACAACAGGAAGCGATTGAGGAAGTGGACCGAGCCGTCGACGGCGATGCCGAAGGCTACGGTTAGGGCAATCACGCTGGTGAATTGCATGCCGCTGCCGGTGAGGAAGAGAAAACTGCCGGTGGCGAGAATGGGCAGAAAGTTCGGCAGAAACGAGACGGCACCGATGACGATGCTGCGAAAAGCCACGGCGATCACAACCAGATTGGCGATCACCGACAGCGACAGGCTGAGTTTGAGGTTGCTGATCGTGCGCGCGCCTGCGCGCGCATTGATGACGGTGAAACCGGTGGTCTCGACATCGTCGCCGCCGGCTGCCTTGGCGGCATGGTCGATGGCTGCGACCAGCGCCTCGGTGACGCGGGTGGAGTGCTCGGCGATGCTCGCGGTAACCAGTGCCGCGCCGGTTGCGGCGACGAAGCGCGAGCGGGTGGCCGGGGACAGCTGGGAGAAGAGATCAGCGATGTGGGTCGCGCCGGCAGCGGCGTTGCCGTGGCCGAGCCACGCGGCGAGGCTCCATAGCGACAGCGGGGTCGAGACGCCAGCGACGGCGGCGACGGCGCGATGGACCGCGCCAATCCTGGCGATGGCTTCCGGCGAGGTCGGCTTGAGCCCGTGCAGGGGCACCACGATCTGGACCGGGAAGATGCCACCGAACTCCTTGTCGATGCGGCCGAGCGCGGCGTTGGCGGGGTTGTCGCGCGGCAAATGCTCGCGAATCGAATGCTGCGGCGGCACGGAGTAGTGCATGGCGCCGAGGACGAAGAAAAGGACGACGGCGATCAGGCTCAGGACGCGGGAGCGCTTCGCGGCGAAGTCGCCAACGACGCCGCACGGGCCGGCCAGCCAGGCGAGGAAGTTGGGCGTCGTGCCGGGGCGGTACTTCCAGCGGTGGCCGATGGCGAGAGTCAGCAGGGCGTGGGTGACGAGCACAATCACGGTGCTGCCGATGATGGCCAACGCGCCGGTCACGGCGAAACTGCGCACCATCAGGACCCGCGATATGAACAGCGAGCCGAAGGCAACCGCGGTAGTGATGGCGGCCAGCGCACAGGCGCCGCCCACTTCGCGCTGGGCAAGAATCTCGGCCTCCTTGACGCTCAGGCCGGCATCGCGGTGGCGCCGCCAGGCGAAGCACAGGTGAATGCCGTCGGCGTAGCCGAGGATCATGATCAGCGCCGGAATGACCGTCGTCATCACCGTCACCTTGACGCCGAGCAGCCCCATCAGGCCGAGCACGGTGAGGCCGGCGACGATTGC
This sequence comes from uncultured Bauldia sp., assembly GCA_964610725.1. GTDB lineage: Bacteria > Pseudomonadota > Alphaproteobacteria > Rhizobiales > Kaistiaceae > JBBDMC01. Next base: position 10,227 of record CAZSWL010000347.1, on the reverse strand, counting down.
CGGAATCGCCGACAACGCCGCGGCGGTGAGCGAGCGGAATACCAGCAGCGCCATGACCAGCCCGACCAGCGAGCCGGCGAGGTTGAGCACGACCTGATCGCGTTTGAGGATGTCGACGATACCGGCGCGGATGGCGGGAAAGCCGGAGACGGTGGCCCTGACGTCGGTGCCGGCGAAAATGTCGCCGGTCATGCCTTCGATCGTTTGCTTGAGCGCGCGCGCCACCGACAGCGGCGCCTTCGGTTCCGACGGCGTGACGATGTAGACCATCGCCTTGCCGTCGGCCGACAGCAACTTGGCGCCCAGAATGGGGTGGGCGCGGATGCGTTGGATGAGTTGCGGCGTCAGCCCGCCGCTGGTGTCGTTGACCAGCAGGGGCGCGTCGCCGTTGGCGTCGGGCGGGTCGCGCAGGGCGAACAGCGAATAGACGGAGGCGACACCGTCGGCCAGCTGCAGTTGGAACTGGAAATCCTGCAAGCGCCGGAGAATGGCGGGGTCGCCGAGATCGGGCGCCTCGACCAGAACGAGCGTCTCGTTTTCGGGGTCGACAAACTCGCGGGTGGTCGCCTGGTAGGCGAGATACGACTGCGACCGGCTGGCGAACACGTCGCGCAGGTCCTCGTCGAACGACAGCCGGGTGGCGCCCAAGGCAGCAAGGGCGAGCACGACGAAGAAGATGGCGGCGGCCGGACGCGGGCGCGCCAGGGCGAACCACGCGATCCGCTCAAGACCGAATCCGATTGATTTCATGCAGTCAACCGAGGCCCGACAATACGCGGCCGCAAGCGCCGGCGCAGCGACCGGCGCCGGTTTTGACGGCTCGACGGACGGCTGTCAAACTGACGGCTTGCCGCGCCCTATGTCGTGGTCCGCCGCAGGTTTCGCCGCCATGAAGGTCAGAGCCCACAAGTTCGCCGACGACGGCGACGTGCCCAACAACCCGCGCCTGCCGTTGATCGTCTACGCCGGCGCCGTCGACGCCGGCGGCGGCGACGCGGCGGCTGCGTTCGAGGCCCTGTTTGCTGCCAACGGATGGCGCGGCGGCTGGCGAAACGGCATCTATCCGTTTCATCACTACCACTCCACCGCCCACGAGGTGCTCGGTATCGCGCGCGGCGAGGCCGAGGTGCGATTCGGCGGCGAGGGCGGGGCGACCGTCACGGTCAAGGCGGGCGACGCGGTCCTCATCCCTGCCGGGGTCGGTCACAAGCGCCTGTCGGCGAGCCGCGACCTGCTGGTGGTCGGCGCCTATCCCGGCGGCGCGCGAGTCGATCTCAACCGGGAGGGCGCCGATGACAAGGACGCCATCCGGCGCCGCATCGCGGCGGTCGCCGTTCCGTCGGCTGATCCGGTCGCGGGGGCCGGCGGGCCCATGGTCGGGCTGTGGCAGCAGGCTTGAGGCGCCGGCGCGCCCAGGACATCGGCGATGTTCCCGCTCTCCGACGATAATCCGCGCGAGATCGTCCCGGTCGTCACCTGGGGCATCATCGCCGCGTGCGTTGTGGTGTTCCTGTGGCAGCTGTCGCTCGGGCAGGCCGGCACGGTCGCCGCCTACGCCTACGGGATGATCCCGGCCAGGCTTGCCGGCCTGCGCACTCTGCCGCCCGAGATCGTCACCGTCCCGGCGTGGCTGACCGTCTTCACCTCGCTGTTCATGCACGGCGGCTGGCTCCACCTCGGCGGCAACATGCTCTACCTGTGGATCTTCGGCGATAACGTCGAGGACTCGATGGGTCACGGCCGTTTCGCCGTCTTCTACCTCTTGTGCGGCGCGGCCGCGGCGTCCACCCAAGCCCTCGCTGACCCCGCCTCGACGATCCCGCTGATCGGGGCGAGCGGTGCCATTGCCGGCGTGCTCGGCGCGTATATCCTGCTCCACCCGCGCGCGACGGTGCGCACGCTCGTCTTCCTGATCATCTTCGTGACCATCGTCCGCATCCCGGCGATCATCCTGCTCGGGCTGTGGTTCCTGCTCCAGTTCGCCAACGCCGCGGCGACCCCGGTCGACCAGCCGGGGGTGGCGTTCTGGGCCCATGTCGGCGGCTTCATCGCCGGCATGGTGCTCATCCCGCTGTTCAAGAAACGCGGGGTCGGCCTCCTGCAGCCGCCGCGCTCGCGGGCGTTCGACATGGAGCCGCGGCGCGGACCGTGGGGCTAGCGCGCGCGACATGTACCTCGTCATGGTCATTGTGTTGATGGTCGCTCTGCCGGTGCTGTCGGTGGCCAGCGAGCTTGTCGTCTTTCACGGCGGCGATGTGCTGGTGCAGGTCGGTCGCTGGTTCGTGTTCTGGGCGGTCGGCGTGCGTCTACTGGCGGCCGGCCTCAGGCAGACCATCGATCCGACGTTCACGGCAAAGACGATCTTCGCCATCGGCGATCCCGCCGCGCGCAGGATCGTGCGGGAGCTCGGCTTCGGCAATCTGGCGATCGGACTGATCGGCATGCTTGCCCTGGTCAACAGCGGCTGGATCGTGCCGGCGGCGATCGCCGGCGGCGTCTTCTACGGGCTCGCTAGCCTCCGGCATGTGCGCAACCGCGATCGCACCCGCACCGAGACCATCGCCATGGTGTCGGGGCTGTTCGCCGCGGGGGTGATCGCGGCGTGGTTGGTTGCCGTGCTGGTCGGGCGTCTCGCCGCCTGAATTGGGCCCGCTCCGGCCCGGTCTTCCTCGTCGCCGGGCGGCCGCTGCCACGACCAGACCGCCCGCGCGCCGGTTAGCCCTTTTTGTCGAACTTACTTCAAAGTCGCCAAAAGATTTGGAAACTGTTCACCATGCGGCGTGCCAGTCTGAGGGCGACCATGCTCGCCCTGCGGCGGTTATGGGGAAGCGAAAGATGAAGATCACCCTGATAGCGCTGTCGTTGGCGCTCGTTCCCGTGGGTGCGCTGGCCGCGCCGACCATGAAATCGGTGCCGTCGGTGCCCAATGCGTCGGAATTGGACGCAACCACTTGCCTGTGGGGCGGCCAACGCTATAGCCTCGGAGCGTTCTTCTGTGCCGGCGTCGCCAGCGGTGAACGCTGCGTGGCTCCCGACGGGCCGAACGAGTACAGGGCGCGGTGGGCGCAGGAGGATGCCGGCAACCACTGTGCCGAGTCAAAGTACCCCAACGAGAGCGTGACCATCCAAACGCCCAACGTGAATGTCAGCAACTAGGCTGACGGACGTTTCACGGGGCGTTGTTCGTCGCCCTTTGCGCCGCCAAGCGGTCTCAGGGCGGCCAGCACGTCGGCGAGCCGCGGCGGTGCGCCGTTGATGAACGGCAACGGCCGGCACACCTCGACCGCGGCGATGCCGACGCGCGCGGTGAGCAGTCCGTTGACCACGCCTTCGCCAAGCCGCGCCGACAATCTTGCCGCGATGCCGTGACCGAGAATCTGTTGCACCAGCGAATCGCCCGCCGCCATGCCGCCGGTGACGGCGAGGTGGGTGATGGTGGCGCGGGCGAGCCGGAGAAAGCCGATGGCGCCGGGGCGACCGCCGTAGAGGGTGGCGAGCCCTCGGATGAGGGTGAGGATTTGCCAGCCGACAAAGAAGAGGTCGACAACCGCGCGTGGCGAGATGGCGGTCACCATGGCCACGCGCTTGGCCGCCGCCAAAATCATGCCGCGGGAGATTTCGTCGAACGGCAACAGCAGCTCGCCCTCGGCAAGGCCGATCAGGTCGCGCCCGTCGATGATCTCGCCGCGATGGCGGGCGAGTTCGGCGCGTCCGCGCGCGGTCTCGGGGCGGCGGCGATAGAGGCTGACGAGCTCGGCGATGACCCTGAGCGCCGCTTCGCGGTCGTCGCTGGCGGCGGCGGCCACCGCGCCGGCATGGATGTGGCTGACGCGGCGTAGCCTGAGGAGCGCCGCCGTCTCGCGGATCACCATCGCCAGCAGAGCGAGGCCGGCGAGCGCCGCCAATGTCAGCGCCAGCCAGCCAAGCCATTGATTGCGCTGGAAGAGGTCGCGAATGAAACTGTCGACGGCGAGGCCGATCGCCATGACGATGATGCCGGTGACGGCGGCGAAAAACAGCCGCGACCAGCGACGTTTGCGCCCGGCAGCCGGTGCCGGAACCGTGTCGGCAGCAGTGGCGCCGGCTTCGTCCGTCCCCGGGTAAAGGTCCTCGGGTTCGTAGCGAACCTCGTCAAGCGAGAAGGCGGCCGGCCGGCGAGAGGTCATGCCAGGCAGTCTCCGAGCAGAAACTCGAGCGCCCGGTCGAGCCGGATATGGGGCAGCGACAAGGCAAGGCCCTCGGCAGTGCGTTCCAGCTTGGGCGGCCGAAAGCGAACGAAGCGAACGTCGACCGGGACCGGGTCGACCTTGAATATCGATTCAGCATCGGCCGGCAAGTCACCGGGAAAGATGGCAACCTCCGTCTTGCCGTCGAACACGCGCCCGTCGACGGTTTCGCCGGCGAGCGGTGTGCCGATGATGGCGGGCAGCGTTTCGCCGGCCCGCGTCACGGAGGCCTCGCGCGTGGCGCGGACCGAGGCGAGGGCCAGGACCTCTACGCTCGCACCGGCGAACTTGGCGCGCTCGGCGGCCTTGACGAGGAGACGGGCGAGAACCGCCTCGAGACGGTCGTGGTCGCCGTGGTGGAGATGGTCAGCCTTGGTGGCGGCGAACACGATGCGGTCGACGCGGCGGCGGACGAGGCCGGTCAGCCAGTTGGAACGGCCGAGCCGGAAGGCCGCCAGGATATCGGCGAGCGCCGTTTCGAGATCGACAAGCGCCGCCGGGCCCGCGTTGAGCGCGGCGAGGGCGTCGACCAGAACGATCTGGCGGTCAAGGCGCGCGAAATGGTCGCGGAAAAATGGACGCACGACCGCCTGCTTGTAGGCCTCGTAGCGTCGCGCCATCATGCGGGCGAGCGATCCGGCCGGACCGAGCGTCGCCTCGCTCAGGCGCAGCGGCGCGAACGTGAGGGCCGGGGCGTGTTCGAGGTCGCCCGGCATGAGGAAGCGGCCGGGCGGCTGGGTCGACAGGGCCTTGGCATCGGCCCGGCAGGCGACAAGATACCCGGTGAACAGGGCAGCGAGGTCGCGCGCCACCGTCTCTTCGGCGACAGCGTAAGGGTCGAGCGCGTCAAGACGCGCAAACCACGCGCGCGCGTGCGGACGCCGGGCCGCGGCCGAGGCGGTGTCGATCGCATCGCGCGACCATTCGGCGTAGCTCTTGGCCAGCAGCGCCAGGTCGAGCAGCCATTCGCCCGGGTAGTCGACGATGTCGAGATTGAGCCGGCCGCTGCCGAGGGTGCGGGTCAGCAGCGACGCCGATTCATAGTTGATGGTCAGCCTGAGCTCGCCGATGCGCGTCGTCGAATCGGGCCAGAGGCCATCGTCGACCAAGGCGCGGACGTGGCGCTCGTAGTCGAAGCGGGGGACGTCGTCGTCCGGTTGCGGACGTAATCGCGCGCCGGCAATGCGTCCGCCGGCATAGGCCTTGAACAGGGGCAGGCGGCCGCCGTGGATGAGGTTGTGGATGAGGGCGGCGATGAACACCGTCTTGCCCGCCCGGGCAAGACCGGTGACGCCGAGGCGGACGGTCGGCGTGGCGAAGCCGCCGGCGCGGTCGGCGAGATTGGCAAGGACGAGGCGGGTCTCGTCGGTGATGGCGGTCAGCTGCACACGTTGCTCCCGGCGGCGTCGGCAACATGTAGGCGTGACGAGGCGGCCGCGAAAGCCGGTGCCTCAGTGGTTATCGCCGGAGGCAAGGTCGCGTGGCCGGTGGAAGGCCACCAAGCGGCCGCGCGCCCGCGCGATTTCGAACCAGGCATCGTCGACACGAATGACGGCGAGGGCAGCGGTCGGAAACTTCGCCGCCATCTCGGCCCGTAGCGCCTTGCCGCCGGATGTCGCAAGAACGAGGGCGGTCGCCTGAATGGCGGGATTGTGACCGATGACAAGCAGCCGTTCGGCATCGCCGCCGTCGGCCGCGATGACGTCGCGATAGTCGCCGTCGGAGCCGTAAAGGGCGTCTTCGATGACGACGGCCGGTTCGTCGGCGAGCAGCGGCAGCAGGGCCGCCAGGGTCTCGCGCGTGCGCCGACTGGGCGAGCAGAGGATGCGGTCGGGTCGGTAGTCGGTCGCGATGAGTGCCGCCATGGAGGCGACGTCGCGGCGTCCGCGGGCGGAAAGGGGGCGCTCGCTGTCGGCGAGACCGTTTTCGTCCCACGACGACTTGCCGTGGCGAAACAACAGCAGTTGAGGCACGTCACCCCCGGTCCATTGTGATCGCGCTTGGTCGTTGCGTCGCGTCAGACAATAAAGGCGCCCGCGGCGGCTGCCACGGGCGCCGATGCCAGGCCCGGCCCGGCGGGATCGTAGTGCCCGTCAGGAGGCCGGATAGGTGTAGCCCCGGGCGACCCAGCCGTTGGCGCCGTTGAAGCTGATCCAGCACCAGCCGTCATTGGTCGGCTGCTGGCATTGCAGGATCTGGAACAGGTCGTTGGAGTGCAGCGTGAACAGCACCGCCGAGCCCTGCGTCGTCGGCGAGTTGCGAACGTTCAGTCCGCTGCCGGTAATCCGTGCCCAATAAGGCGGTGGCGGCGGGGGCGCCATCGGCGCTGGCGCCGGCGCGTAGACCGGTTGCGTCGAGCCGGCGAGGCAGTTCTGCAGGACCGCCTGGTAGTAGTTCTGCTTTTTGGTCTGATAGCTGGTGACGCCGACACCGGCGCCGAGGGCACCGCCGACCGCCGCCGATTTGCCGACGTTATTGCCGGTCGCGGCCCCGAACAGGGCGCCCAAGCCTGCGCCGGCGGCGGCACCGCCCACCAGGCCCGCACCGGCCGGGTAGGCCGCGTCAGCCTGTTGCTGCGCGTAGACTTGGCATTGCGCCGGGGTCATGGCGCTGGCCGCCCCGGCGGCGGCCAAGAGCAGGCCGCCAGCGAGGGCTACTGAGGTCAATAAAGGCTTCATGGGTAGCTCCCTGAGTAATGAACGGCCCCGGCGCACATGCCCGCAGACCTTGTGTCTCGATGTCGCCAGCCTAGCCGCTGCTACATGTATGGCACATGAACGGCCAAGCGCCGAATTCCGGGGTCCCGATTACATCATGTTAAGCGATATACTAACGGACGAGCGGCACGGGTGTGACCGGATTCACAGGCCATTTCCCGTTGATCTCAGTCGTCGCGGTAGACGCGCTCACGGCGCTCGTGCCGCTCCTGGGCCTCGATCGACAGGGTCGCGATGGGGCGCGCATCGAGTCGCTTCAGGCTGATCGGCTCGCCGGTCTCCTCGCAATAACCGTAGGTGCCGTCGTCGATGCGCTGCAAGGCCGCGTCGATCTTGGCGATCAGCTTGCGCTGGCGGTCGCGGGCCCTGAGCTCGATGGCGCGATCGGTCTCCGAGGAGGCGCGGTCGGCAAAATCGGAGTGGCTTTGGCTTTCGTCCTGCAAATGCTGCAGTGTTTCGCGCGCCTCGCGCAGGATGTCGTCCTTCCACGCGATCAGCTTCGTGCGAAAATACTCGCGCTGCCGCTCGTTCATGAACGGCTCGGAGTTGCTCGGTCGGTAGTCGTTGACCCGCCCACGCGACATTAAAGTTCCCTGACTCGGCTGCGTGATGGGCGCGGAATATAGCGACGTGTCCTGGGCGGGACAACAACTGAACGGTGACGATCTTGCGACCGCAGCCGGCGGTCGATCGGCCAATGAATTCAGGACGATGACCGCTTGGTCGTGATCTCGTCGAGAAGGCGGGCCATCTCCTCCTCGAGGTGACTGACCGTCACTGGGCTCTCTGCTTCCGACGCGCTTGTCGCTCTTTCGGCAGCGGCCGGTGGCTGGTCGCCGAGGTCCAGCCGGGCCTGATCGGGCGGGGCGAACGCTTCCCCTGAATCGTCGGGTGCCGTGGAGGGAGGACCGGCGATTTCGGCCTCTTCGCTCGACTGGGCGGTGACCCGCGCCAGGAAAGGCTCGGGCACCTCGCCGGCAGCGGGCGGAGCGGGTTCGCGACCTGCGGGGGAAGGAGTGGCGACTGGTGGCGGAAAACCGACGAGGTGAACCGGACGTCCGGCCGCCGGAATCTCCTCCGACGATGCCTGCGGTGGGAAAACGGGCGGGGGTGGAACCGGGGTCGGCGCGCTCGCCGCGGCCCTCTCGGCAGGCCCGGCCGGCGCAACCGGTGCGTTCGGCGCGGGCGTCATTGCAGCGGACGCGGACGGCTGCGCCGTTCGCGCCGCCTCGGCGGTGACGCGGCGGCGCGTGCGGGCAATCATCGGCTCGACGACCACATCGGTGGGACCGCCGATGAGGATCAGATGCTCGACGTTGTCGCGGCGGACGAGCACCAGGCGCCGGCGGCGGTCGATCGGCAAAGCATCAACGATCGACAGGCGGGGCGCGCGCCCACGCCCGATGCCACCGATGCGCAAGCCCGAGAAATGGCCCACCAGCCAATAGACCAGCGCGATCAAAACAAGAACGACTGCGACGGTGATGAGGAACTGCGCGACGCGCGCCCCCCCCGCGCCAAACAGCGGCTCGAGAAGATTCCCCATTCCGCTTGCGTGCCTTTCTCAGCTTGGCGGTCGGTGGGCCGCAAATCGACGCCGAGTCGCCAAGTCGACTGATTTTTCCGGTGTCACGGCCGCCAATGCAAGGGGGCGGGCGCCTTTTCCGGCCGCGGCCGGATGGGGGGATGTTGGTCGGCAGCGCGCAGCCGACGGCAGGGGGGGCGGCAAAAATCGCGCTGGCTGGGTTGCCGCGCGTTGAATTCTGCCCCTTTCCCGCCCATCCTCGCCGCATGATTCTGCCGCGCCCGCAATCGTGGGCGGCGGACGACAAGGAGGCTGGGCGGCCCCGATGAGCGATCGTGCCGATCCGTCGCCGCGGCTCGGGCCCGTGGTCGATCGTTCCGAACGCATAAGCGGTGTCGGCCGGCTGATCGTGCTTTCCTTTGCGCTCGTCGGGGTGTCGATCGGCTTCGCTCTGATCGGTCCCGCCCGCGGGGCGCCGTTCGTCTTGGGCGTGCTCGGTCTGCTTGCGGTGGTGGGCGTGGTTACCCTGCTCGCCGGTGCCATCGGCCTCATTCGCTTCGCCGGCCGCTGGCAGGCGGAGGACCTCGGGCGGGCCCTTCTCGACGCGACCGGCGAGGGGGTCCTGATCAGCGACCGCAACGGGCGCATCGTCTACGCCAACCGTACCTACGCGGAGCTGACCGGCGCTGCCAGCGAGAGCGAGGTGCGCTCGGTCGAGCGTGCGTTCTCAGGCAACCCCGATGCGGCGGAGGCGATCTACCGCATCGCCCAGGCCGTGCGCGAAGGACGGTCGGAGCAAGAGGAAGTCCGCTTGCCGACTCCGCCCGGCGCCGCCGCAGGCAATGGCGCCGGCTGGTACCGCATCGTCGCGCGGCCGCTCGTCATCGGTTCGCGTAGGCGGCCGGTTTCGGCCTGGCTGGTTGCCGACATCTCGCGCGAGCGGACGCGCCAGGAACGGGCGTTCCAGGAGCTGCAGCACGCAATCGACTATCTCGACCATGCGCCGGCGGGATTCTTTTCGGCCGAGCCCGACGGCCGCATAGTCTACCTCAACGCGACGCTGGCCGAATGGCTGGGCATCGATCTCGCCGATTTCGAACCGGGCGCGCTCACCCTGGAAGACATCGTGCGCGGCGACGCGATCGCGCTGTTGAAATCGCCGCCCGACGCCGCCATGCGCAACCGCATGGCCATCCTCGACCTCGATCTTATCAAGCACAACGGCCAGAGCCTGCCGGTCAGGCTGCTGCACCGGGTACCGGTCACCGATGACGGCGCTCCCGGCGCGACGCGCACGGTGGTCCTCAACCGCAGCCCGGGCGAAGAGGTGTCGGAAGCGTTGCGGGCGGCGGAGGTGCGCTTTGCGCGCTTCTTCAACAACACTCCGATGGCCATCGCGGCGGTCGATCACGAAGGACGGCTCGGCCGCACCAATGCGGCCTTCGTTCGCCTGTTCGGCACAAGCACGGCTGAGGGTCGTGCCAGGCGTCTGGTCGACCTGGTTGCCGAAAACGAGCGCGGCAAACTTGAAGCCGTGCTCAAGGCGGCGGCGGACGGCGGCGGCGTGATCCCGCCGATCGACGCCACCCTTGCCGACGGCGCGCGTAGCGCGCGGCTGTTTGTCAACCCGGTGGCGGAAGGCGCCGGCGGGGAGGAGGCGGTGATCGTCAACGCCCTCGACATCACCGAGCAGCGCGCGTTGGAACAGCAGTTCGCGCAAAGCCAGAAGATGCAGGCGGTCGGCCAGCTCGCCGGCGGC
>CAZSWL010000346.1:0-5677 GCA_964610725.1 uncultured Bauldia sp. | reverse complement strand
GAGGGTGATGAAGGTGTCGACGCGGTCGGCAAGGGCGCGGAAGACCGCGTCGGCATAGTCGGCGAACCATTTGATCGAGTCGCGATTGTGCCAGCCGCCGCGGGCGTAGAGCGTCTGCGGCAGGTCCCAGTGATAGAGCGTGGCGAGCGGCGCGATGCCGGCGGCAAGGAGAGCATCGACGAAGCGGCGGTAGTGGTCGAGGCCGGCCTGGTTCACCGTGCCGGTGCCGGCCGGCAGGATGCGCGGCCACGACAGCGAGAAGCGGTAGGCGTCGAGGCCGGCCGCGCGCATCAGGGCGATGTCGGCGAGGTACTGGCCACGGTCGTAGGCGTTGATGGCGACGTCGGCGTCGTATTGGGTGCCGACCACCGCCTCGCTGATACGGCAGTCGTGGACGTAGACGTCCCACTTGCAGGGGCCGCGGCCGTCGTCGTGGACGTGGCCCTCGACCTGGTAGGCGCTCGAGGCGGCGCCCCAGACGAACTTGCCGGCGGACAGCGTCTCAACCATCGCCGGCTCCGTTATTGCCGCGGACGGATTTCAACCGGTAGAGCGCCTCCAGCGCCTCGCGCGGGGTGAGCCGGTCAGGATCGATTGCATCGAGCGATTCGGCAAGAGGATCGGGCTCGGGCTGCGCCGGTGGCGCGGTGGCCGCGAACAGGGGCAGATCGTCGACGAGGGCGTTGACCGGCGAGGAACGCTCGCTCGCCTCCAGCTGATGCAGCACCGCCCGTGCCCGCGCGATCACCGCCGGCGGCAGACCGGCGAGGCGGGCGACCTGAATGCCGTAGGAGCCGTCGGCGGTGCCGGGCGCGATCTCGTGCAGGAATACCACCTCGCCCTTCCATTCCTTGACCCTGACGGTGACGTTGTCGAGACGGGCAAGGTGTCCGGCGAGCGCGGTCAGCTCGTGATAGTGGGTGGCGAACAGGGCGCGGCTCCGGTTGACCTCGTGCAGGTGCTCGATCGCCGCCCAGGCGATCGACAGGCCGTCGAAGGTGGCGGTGCCGCGGCCGATCTCGTCGAGGATGACCAGCGAGCGGGGACCGGCCTGGTTGAGAATGGCGGCGGTCTCGACCATCTCGACCATGAAGGTGGAGCGGCCGCGGGCAAGGTCGTCGGCAGCGCCGACGCGGGAGAACAGGCGGTCGACGACGCCGATCCGTGCCGCCGTCGCCGGCACGTAGGAGCCAGCCTGGGCGAGGATGGCGATCAGCGCGTTCTGGCGCAGGAACGTCGACTTGCCGGCCATGTTGGGGCCGGTCACCAGCCAGATGCGGCCGGCCTCGTCGTCGGCGCGCGGGCCGAGGTCGCAGTCGTTGGCGACGAAGGCGCCGGCAGCACTCGTCCGGGTGGCCTGCTCGACCACGGCGTGGCGCCCGCCGGTGACGGCGAAGGCAAGCGAACGGTCGACCAGGGGCCGGCAGTAGTTCTCGGCGGCGGCAAGGGCGGCGAGGGCGGCGGCGACGTCGATCTCGGCAAGCGCGTCGGCGACGGCGCGGATCTGACCGGCCGAGGCGAGGATCCGCCCCATGAGGTCGTCGAAGACGGCAAGCTCGATGGCCAGCGCCCGCTCGCCCGCACCGACGATGCGCCCGGCGAGATCGGCGAGCTCGGTGGTGGTGAAACGCACCGCGCTCGCCAGCGTCTGGCGATGAATGAAGCGAGCGTTGAGCGGCTCCCGCAACAACCGCTCACCGGCAGCGGCACCGACCTCGATGAAGTAGCCGAGCACGTTGTTGTGCTTGATTCTCAGCGTACGGATGTCGGTGTCGGCGGCGTAGCGCGCCTGCAGTCCGGCGATCACGCGGCGGGACTCGTCGCGAAGCGCGCGCGCCTCATCGAGATCGTGGTCGAAACCGGAACGGACGAAGCCGCCGTCGCGCTTGAGCAGGGGCAGATCGTCGGCAAGGGCGGCGGTGAGCGAGGCGATCAAATCGGCTGGCGCGTCAGCGAGCACGGCCGCGGCAGCGGCCATCTCGGCCGGCGCGTCCGAGCCGATGCCGCCGGCGAGGCCGGCGGCGACGGCCAACCCGTCGCGGACGGCGGCAAGGTCGCGCGGGCCGCCGCGGTTGAGGCTGAGCCGCGACAAAGCGCGGGCGAGATCGGGGGCGCCGGCGACACGATCGCGCAGTGCCGTGCGGCGGTCGCGGTCGGCAAGCATCCAGGCGACGGCGTCGAGGCGACGGTCGATCACCGCCGGGTCGGTCGCCGGACCCGCCAGCCGCCGCGCCAACAGGCGGGCGCCGGCGCCGGTGACGGTGCGGTCGACGGCGTCGATCAGGCTGCCGCGACGGCCGCCGGCAAGGGCGCCGGCAAGCTCAAGATTCGCCCGGGTGGCGGCGTCGATCAACATCGTATCGCCGGGCGCCTCCTTCGACGGCGGCGACAGCGGCGGGCGCCCGCGAACTTGCGTCTTTTCGACGTAGGCAAGCGCCGCGGCGGCGGCGGCAAGCTCGACACGGGTGAAGGAACCAAAGCCGTCGAGGGTGGCGACGGCGAAGGCGGCGGCGAGGCGCTCGCCGGCGCTGGCGGCGTCGAACAAGGCCGGCGGCAGCGGCGTCACGGCGGCATCGAGGGAGCGCCACAGCGGTTGCAGATCGGCGGCGGCGAACAGCGCATCGGGGACGATGAGCTCACGCGGGGCGATACGGGCGAGATCGGCGGCAAGACGATCGGCGGCGGTGGCGGCGAGGCGAAATTCACCGGTGGAGATGTCGATCCAGGCAAGCGCGAAACCGTCACTGCGACTGGCGGCGAGAGCGGCGAGGTAGTTGCTGCGGCCGGGCGCGAGAAGCGCGTCCTCGGTCAGGGTGCCCGGCGTCACCAGGCGGACGACCTCGCGCCTGACCACCGCCTTGGCGCCGCGCTTCCTTGCCGCGGCCGGGTCCTCGCTCTGCTCGCAGACGGCGACGCGGTGGCCGGCGGCGATCAGCTTCTCGAGGTACTGGTCGGCGGCATGGACGGGAACGCCGCACATGGGGATATCGGCGCCGAGATGCTTGCCGCGTTTGGTCAGGGTGATGGCGAGCGCGCGCGCGGCAACCTCGGCGTCATCGAAGAACAGCTCATAGAAATCGCCCATGCGGTAGAACAGGAGACAGTCGGGATTGGCCGCCTTGATGGCGAGATACTGAGCCATCATCGGCGTGGCGGAGCCAAGCTCGTTCGGCCGGTCGGGGCGTGCGGGGGCGCGGGAATCCATCGGTGGCAAGGTTACCAGACCTTGTCGCCGGGTTCGACGCGGCGGAAAGCGGAAGCTGCCCGGATGCCGGCGCTTGTCGCTGCATGGCGCGATGCTATGGTCGCGCCGATCAGCCGGTGCCGCGCCACGACCGCAGAGGACGTCATTGAATGACCGCCACCCTCCATGCCTGACAACGGCAGGCCGGCGAAAACCGGCCCATCGGTCTCCGACCAGGAGGCGTTGAAGTTCCACGCCGAAGGGCGGCCGGGCAAGATCGAGATCAGCCCGACCAAACCGATGGCGACCCAGCGCGACCTGACGCTGGCCTATTCGCCCGGCGTCGCCGCGCCGGTCAAGGCGATCGCCGCCGACCCCCAGGCCGCCTTCGACTACACCGACCGCGGCAACATGGTGGCGGTGATCACCAACGGCACCGCCATCCTCGGCCTCGGCAACCTCGGGGCGCTGGCCGCCAAACCGGTGATGGAAGGCAAGGCGGTGCTGTTCAAACGCTTCGCCGACGTCGACTCGATCGATCTCGAGGTCGACACCGAAGACATCGACGAGTTCGTCAACTGCGTGCGCTTCCTCGGCGCCGCGTTCGGCGGCATCAACCTGGAGGACATTCGCGCGCCGGACTGCTTCGTGATCGAGAGCCGTCTGCGCGAGGCGATGGACATCCCGGTATTCCACGACGATCAGCACGGCACCGCCATCATCGCCGCCGCCGGCCTGATCAACGCGCTCCACCTTACCGGGCGCGACATCGCGAGCACGCGGCTGGTGTGCAACGGCGCCGGCGCCGCCGGCATCGCCTGCGTCGAGCTGGCCAAGGCGCTCGGGATGAAGGCGGAAAACGTCATCCTGTGCGACACCAAGGGGCCGATCTACGCCGGCCGCAGCGAGGGCATGAACCAGTGGAAGGCGGCGCACGCGACCGCCACCAAGGCGCGCACGCTGGCCGAGGCGGTGGACGGCGCCGATGTGCTGTTCGGGCTGTCGGTGCAGGGCGCCTTCACCGCCGAGATGATCGCCTCGATGGCCGACAACCCGATCATCTTCGCCATGGCCAATCCCGATCCGGAGATCACGCCGGAGGAGGTCGCCGCCATCCGCGACGACGCCATCGTCGCCACCGGCCGCTCCGACTATCCCAACCAGGTCAACAACGTTCTGGGCTTCCCCTACATCTTCCGCGGGGCGCTGGACGTGCATGCCACGACCATCAACGAGGAGATGAAGGTGGCGGCGGCGGAGGCGCTGGCGCTGCTGGCGCGCGAGGACGTGCCCGACGAGGTGGCCGCGGCCTACCAGGGCGTGCGGCCGAAATACGGGCCGCACTACATCATCCCGGTGCCCTTCGATTCGCGGCTCCTGTCGGAGGTGCCGGCGGCGGTGGCCAAGGCGGCGATGGATGCGGGCGTGGCGCGCAAGCCGATCGAGGACATGGCCCAATACAAGGTGCAGCTCTCGGCCCGGCGCGACCCGATCGTCGGCACGCTGCAGCGCATCTTCCAGCGCGTCCGGCGGACGCCGAAGCGGGTCGTCTTCGCCGAGGGCGAGGAAGAGCAGATGATCCGCGCGGCGGCGAGCTTCGTCACCCACAAGCTCGGCACCGCCATCCTGATTGGCCGCGAGGAGACGGTGCGCGCCGCCGCCGAGCGGGCGGGAATCGACCTCCGCGAAGGCGTCGAGATCAACAATGCGCGGCTGTCGACCCGCAACGCCGAATATATCGACTTCCTCTACGCCCGCCTGCAGCGCAAGGGATTCCTGCAGCGCGACGTGCAGCGCCTGGTCAACTCGGACCGCAACCATTTCGGCGCCTGCATGGTGGCGCTCGGCGACGCCGACGCCATGGTCTCGGGGGTGACGCGCAACTATTCGACCGTGCTGGAGGACGTGCGCCGGGTGATCGACCCGAAACCCGGACACAAGGTGATCGGCATCTCGCTGGTGCTGGCGCGCGGCCGCCTGGTGCTGGTGGCCGACACGGCGGTCTACGACATGCCGAGCCCGGAGGACATGGCCGACATCGCCGAGGAGGCGGCCGGCGTGGCCAGCCGCATGGGCTATACGCCGCGGGTGGCGCTGCTCGCCTATTCGACCTTCGGCCAGCCGCAGGGCGAGCGCGCCACGCGGGTGCGCCGGGCGGTCGAGATCCTCGATGAGCGCCGCGTCACCTTCGAGTATGACGGCGAGATGGCCGCCGACGTGGCGCTCAATCCGCGGCTGATGGCGGCCTACCCGTTCTGCCGGCTGTCGGGACCGGCCAACGTGCTGGTGATGCCGGCCTATCACTCGGCATCGATCTCCACCAAGATGGTGCAGGAGCTGGGCGGCTCGACGGTGATCGGGCCGCTGCTGGTCGGCCTCGACAAGCCGGTGCAGATCGTCTCGCTGGCCTCGAAGGACTCCGACATCGTCAACATGGCGGCGCTGGCGGCCTTCGGGCTGGGCGGCTGAGGCCGGCGAAGGCGACGACCGAGA
>CAZSWL010000345.1:0-6378 GCA_964610725.1 uncultured Bauldia sp. | reverse complement strand
AAATCGTCGAAGTCGCGATAGCCTTCGTTGACGAAGTGGAACTGCTGGTCTGTGCGTTGCAGGTAATCCTGGTCGCCGAGCAGCCGCCACTCGGCTTCGGTGGCGAAGGTGACGTGCAGCGAGGAGACGCCGAGGCGGCGGGCGAGCTCGCTGCCGGCCGTCGCCAGCAGGTCACGCCGGTTGTCGACGTCCTCGCCGCCGGCGAGCAGCCGCGGCCCGGTCACCGGCGTGAACGGCACCGACACCTGCAGCTTGGGATAATAGCGCCCGCCGGCGCGCTCGTAGGCTTCCGCCCAGCCGTGGTCGAAGACGTACTCGCCGCGCGAGTGCGACTTCAGGTAACACGGCATCACCGCCACCGGTCGCCCGTCGGGACCGTCGAGGACGAGGTGCTGGCCGAGCCAGCCGGTGCGCTTGGTGGCGGCGCCCGATTGCTCGAGCGACGACAGGAAATCGTGGCAGACGAACGGATTGTAGGCGGGGCCGGGGCAGGGCCCCGGCGCCAGCGGGCGCTCGCTCGGCCAGCCGGGGTTGGCGGCGGCGTCCCAGTCGGCGCGCGCGACCTCGCTGAGCGAGGTGATCACACGCAACGTCGCTGATGGTGAGGCCAAGCGATTGCTCCGCATGCGCTCGCAATCCAAACTTAGGCCGGCCGCCGCTCCGCGCAAGCTGTCCCGTCAGCGCAGGTCGGGGTCGAAGCCCTCGAAGATGATCTGGTCCGCCCATTGGCGCGCGGCGGTGTGGTTATCGGCGTCCCGTACCGTCCATGTCAGCAGCGGCAGGTCGAGGAAATGACGCAGCGCCAGCGGCGCCGAGGCGGTGAGCGTGGCCACGTCGTAAGCGGTGAAGCTCGGCAGGACGTACGGCGCGCTCAACAGGTGACGGTGGGCAAGCCGCTTCAGGATCGACAGCGTTGGCCAATGGTCGCGGTGAAATCGGCCGGCGGTGAGGCCGCGGGGGAGAGCCGGGGCGAGCCGCCGCATCGCCGTCATCGATCCCGGATCGAACGACATCACCGCCGCCGGGCCGTCATAGGCCGACAGTGCCGAGGCGACCGCGGCCTCGAGGTGCCGCTCGCCCGTCCACGGGCTCTTCAGCTCGACCAGCACCACCACCCGCCCGTCGACCAGGTCGAGCACGTCCTCGAGGGTCGGGATGCGGGCGTCGCCGTCCCGGAAGCGGACCGAGCGAAGCTCATTGAGGGTCAGCCGGGCAATGGCGCCGCTGGCCTCGGTCAGCCGATCGAGGGTGTCGTCGTGGAACACCACCGCTGCTCCGTCGGCGGTCACCCGGACGTCGCATTCGATGGCGAAGCCGCGCTCGATCGCGGCAACGGCGGCGTCCAGCGTGTTCTCGATCCGCCGGGCGTCGGTGTCGTGATAGCCGCGATGGGCGATGGGCCGCGCGGTCAGCCAGTCGAGGCGGGACATGGGCCGGGCTCAGGCGATCTCCGCGATGGCCTCGACCTCGACGGCCGCGTTGAGCGGTAACGCCGCCATGCCGACGGCCGAGCGGGTGTGGCGGCCGCGCTCGCCGAGCACCTCGACGACAAGATCGGAGCAGCCGTTGATGACCTGGTGCGGTTCGGTGAAGTCGGCGTCGGCGTTCACGAAGCCGGTCAGCTTGACCATGCGCGCCACCTTGTCGAGGTCGCCGAGCGCCGCGTTGAGGGCGGCGAGCAGGTTGATGGCGCAGACCCGGGCGCCGGCGCGGCCCTCCTCGATGGTGAGGTCCCTGCCGACCTTGCCGACCACCTTGGCGCCGGCGCCGATCGATACCTGCCCGGAGACGAAGATCAGGTGGCCGACGGTGACGGTCGCAATGTAATTGGCCTGCGGCGCCGCCGGTGTCGGCAGCGTGATACCGAGCGCCTTCAGGCGCGACGCAGCGGATTCGGCCATCTCACACTCCTTCCGGTCGCCGGCTCAGGTCTCTTGCAAAACGTCGGCAATCGCAAGCTACCTTTCATCCTCCGCGCCGAAGACGAGGCCGAGCGCCACCGCCTCGCCGCCGAAGCGGTCGCGAATGGCGTCGACCGCCGCCTCGGCGGCGGCGCGTTTGCGGGCACCGGGGTCGATCAGGTCGTCCGGATCGGCAAGCCCCGGATCGACGAAATCGGACAGACCGATGCCGATGAGCCTGAAATGGGTACCGTCAGCCTCGCGGGCAAGCAGGTCGGCGCCCGCGGCGAAAATTCGGTCGGCGAGCTGGGTCGGGTCGGCGAGCTGGCGGCTGCGGGTGCGCAGGCGGAAATCGCCGCTCTTTAGCTTCAATGTGACGGTGAGCCCCGCCAACCCGGCCTGCTTCAGCCGGCGCGAGACCTTTTCGGCAAGCACCCG
The DNA here is from genome assembly GCA_964610725.1 of uncultured Bauldia sp. Taxonomy (GTDB): domain Bacteria; phylum Pseudomonadota; class Alphaproteobacteria; order Rhizobiales; family Kaistiaceae; genus JBBDMC01. Next base: position 4,039 of record CAZSWL010000345.1, on the reverse strand, counting down.
CAGGATCGCCTTGAGGCGGTGCGGGTCGGCGATGTCCTCGCCGAACGTGGTCTCGGCGCTGACGCTCTTGGCCTCGCCGCGCGGCTCGACGGCGCGGGCGTCCTCGGCGCGGGCGAGCCGGGCAAGGCGCAATCCGATCGAGCCGTAGCGGCGGCCGAGCTCGGCCTCGCCGATCGCCCGCAGGGCACCGATGGTGTGGATGCCGTCGGCGGCCAGGCGTGCGGCGAATGCCTTGCCAACGCCCCAGATGAGCGCGACCGGCTTGTCGGCGAGGAACGACACCGCCTCCTGCCGGCCGATGAGCGAAAAGCCGCGCGGCTTGGCGAGGTCGGAGGCGATCTTGGCGAGAAACTTGTTGAACGACAGGCCGATCGACACGGTGATGCCGATCTCGCTCTCGATGCGCGCCTGCAGGCGGGCGAGGGTCAGCGCCGGCGATGCGCGGTGCAGGCGCTCGGTGCCGGTGAGATCCATGAACGCCTCGTCGATCGACAGAGGCTCGACCAGCGGCGTCTGTTCGCGCATCAAGGCGCGCACCTGGCGGCCGACGGCGCTGTACTTGTCGAAATTGGGGCGGATCACCACGGCGTCGGGGCACGCGCGCAATGCCTGGAACATGGGCATGGCGGAACGGACGCCGCGGATGCGGGCGATGTAGCAGGCGGTCGCCACCACCCCGCGCCTGCCGCCGCCGACGATCACCGGCCTGTCGGTCAGAGAGGGGTCGTCGCGCTTCTCGACGGCGGCGTAGAAGGCGTCGCAGTCGAGGTGGGCGATGGCCAGCCGGTCGATTTCCGGGTGGCGGACAAGCCGCGGACTGCCGCATTTGGGGCAGCGGACGGCCGCGGCTGGTGCCGGCGACAGGCAGTCGCGGCAGAAACCGGGCGCGCCCGTGTCGATGGCAGATGCCGGCATCTTCGTTCGGTAGCTAGACCCGGTGCGAACCTAGCGGCGCACGGTTGCCGGCGCAATCGCCGGCGGCGGCCCTTGCCGCGCGAAAACCCGCTCTGCTATACGGCGCCCGTTCACCCGGATGCTGCCAGCCATGTCGGTCGACAAGGACACCGTCAAGCGCGTCGCCCGCCTCGCGCGCATAGCCGTCAGCGACGAGGAGGCGGAAGCGCTGAGGGGCGATCTCAACGCCATCCTCGGCTTCGTCGAGCAGCTGAACGAGGTCGATGTGACCGGCGTCGAGCCGATGACCGCGGTGGTGCCGATGAAGATGAAACAGCGCGACGATGTGGTCACCGACGGCGGCATCGCCGATGACATCGTCGTCAACGCCCCGGCCGCCGAGGGCACGCTGTTCCAGGTGCCGAAGGTGATCGAGTGAGCGACCTTACCGCGCTCACCATCGCGGAAATCCGCGACGGTCTCGCCGGCGGGAAGTTCTCCGCAGTCGAGCTGACCCGTGCCTTCCTCACCGCCATGGACAAGGCGCGTGCGCTCAATGCCTACATCGTCGAAACGCCCGAGAAGGCGCTGGCGATGGCGGCCGAGTCGGACCGGCGGATCGCCGCCGGCACGACGCGGCGGCTGGAGGGCGTGCCGCTGGGCATCAAGGACCTGTTCTGCACCGAGGGCGTCCATACCCAGGCGGCGAGCCACATCCTCGACGCCTTCAAGCCCACCTACGAATCGACCGTCACCGCCAACCTGTGGGCCGACGGCGCCGTCATGCTCGGCAAGCTGAACATGGACGAGTTCGCCATGGGTTCGTCCAACGAGACTTCGTACTACGGCCCGGTCATCAATCCGTGGCGGTCGCTCGGATCGAACGCGGCCCTGGTGCCGGGGGGATCGTCGGGCGGCTCGGCGGCGGCGGTGGCGGCGCATCTGTGTGCCGGCGCGACCGGCACCGATACCGGCGGCTCGATCCGCCAGCCGGCGGCGTTCACCGGCATCATCGGCATGAAGCCGACCTACGGGCGCTGCTCGCGCTGGGGGATCGTCGCATTCGCCTCCTCGCTCGACCAGGCCGGGCCGCTCGCCCGCACGGTGCGCGACGCCGCCATCCTGCTGCGCTCCATGGCGAGCGCCGACCCGAAGGACACCACCTCGGCCGAGCTGCCCGTGCCCGACTACGAGGCGGCGGTCGGCCGCGGGGTGAAAGGGCTGACGATCGGGATTCCCAAGGAGTACCGGGTCGACGGCATGCCGCCGGAGGCGGAGGCGCTGTGGGAGGCCGGCAAGGGCTGGCTCGCCGCTGCCGGCGCGCGCATCGTCGACATTTCGCTGCCGCACACGAAATATGCGTTGCCGGCTTACTATATCGTCGCGCCGGCGGAGGCCTCATCCAATCTCGCCCGCTACGACGGCGTGCGCTACGGCCTCAGGCTGCCTGGCGACGACGTCATCGCCATGTACGAAAACACCCGCTCCGCCGGCTTCGGCAAGGAAGTCAAGCGGCGGGTGCTGGTCGGCACCTACGTGCTGTCGGCCGGCTACTACGACGCCTACTATCTGCGCGCGCAGAAGGTGCGCACGCTGATCAAGCGCGACTTCGAGACGGTGTTCGCCAGCGGCGTCGACGCAATCCTGACGCCGGCGACACCGACGGCGGCGTTCGGCGTGGAGGCGATGGCACTGGCTTCGCCGATCGAGATGTACCTCAACGACGTCTTCACCGTGACGGTGAACATGGCCGGCTTGCCGGGAATCGCGGTTCCGGCCGGCCTCACCGGCGACGGCCTACCGGTCGGCCTGCAACTGATCGGCAAACCGTTCGACGAAGAGACGCTGTTTGCCGGGGCGCAGACCATTGAGGACGCCGCCGGCCGGTTCAGCCCCGAGCCGTGGTGGTCGCCATGACAAGGCAGACCATCGCCAGCGCCAGCCCCTACGAGCCAGTCATCGGCTTCTCGCGGGCGGTGCGCATCGGCAACGTCATCGCCGTTGGCGGCACCGCCCCGCTCGGACCGGACGGCAAGACGGTCGCCGGCGACGCTGCGGCGCAGGCGCGCCGCTGCATCGACATCGCCGCCGAGGTGCTGGCGCGCGCCGGCGCCGGCCTCGCCGACGTCATCCGCACGCGCACCTTCCTCGCCCGGGCGGCCGATTGGGAGGCGGTCGGCCGCGTCCACGGCGAGCGCTTTGGCGCCATCCGTCCGGCGAGTACCATGGTGGTGGTCGCCGGCTTCCTTGACCCGGCGTGGCTGGTGGAGATGGAATTCGACGCGGTGCTCGAGGAAGACGAGCGCCCAAGCACGGGGAACACTGCCATGGATGCCGATCGCCTGCGCGCGAGCGCCGCTGACAAGGAGCCGCCGGCCGGACTGTCGGGCCCGGTGGCCGCCATGTGGCATGCGGCCAAGGGCGAGTGGGACAGGGCCCACCGCATCGTCCAGGACGACGAGAGCAAGTCGGCCGCGTGGGTGCATGCCCATCTGCACCGGGTCGACGGCGACGAGGCCAATGCCGGCTATTGGTACGGGCGGGCCGACAAGCCTCATGCCGGCGGCAAGCTCGACGACGAATGGCAGGCGATCGTCACGGCGTTGCTGACCGAGGGGGGTGTATGACGCGTGCGCTCGATCCGAAGAAGCTGATCAAGGGCGCCAGCGGCGACTGGGAGGTTGTCGTCGGCATGGAGGTCCACGCCCAGGTCGTCTCGCAGGCCAAGCTGTTTTCCGGCGCCTCCACCGCCTTCGGCGGCGAACCCAATGCCCATGTCAGCCTGGTCGATGCGGCGATGCCGGGAATGCTGCCGGTGATCAACGGCGCCTGTGTGGCGCAGGCGGTGCGCACCGGCCTCGGCCTGAACGCCAGGATCAATCGCAAGAGCCGCTTCGACCGCAAGAACTACTTCTATCCTGATCTGCCGCAGGGCTATCAGATCTCCCAGTACCAGCAGCCGATCGTCGGCGAGGGCACCGTCAGCGTCGACCTCGACGACGGCGAGACGATCAGCGTCGGCATCGAGCGGCTGCACCTGGAGCAGGACGCCGGCAAGTCGCTGCACGAGGTGCACGCGACCATGAGCTACGTCGACCTCAATCGTTCGGGGGTGGCGTTGATGGAGATCGTGACCAGGCCCGAT
>CAZSWL010000344.1:0-3013 GCA_964610725.1 uncultured Bauldia sp. | reverse complement strand
TCAGCGAGTGGTAGCGGGTCGCCTGAAAGGCGTCGTTGATGCCGCGGAAGACGCCCTTGCCGGTGTGGCGGATCTCGCTCAGCTTGCCGTGCATGAGGGTCGGCGCGCGGACGATATCGCCGCCGTAAGCCTGGCCGATCGCCTGGTGGCCGAGGCAGACGCCGAAGAGCGGGATGTCCGCACCGACCCGCCTGATCAGGTCGACGCAGATGCCGGCCTCGGCCGGCGTGCAGGGGCCCGGCGACAGCACGATGGCGTCCGGGTCCATCGCCACCACCTCGTCGACGCTCACCTTGTCGTTGCGGCGGACGTCGAGTGACGCCCCCTCTTCGCCCAGGAAGTGGACGAGGTTGTAGGTGAAGCTATCGTAGTTATCGATGACGAGGACCTGCATGGTGTGTCGTGTCTCATTTTGAAGGCTTGCATGCAATACGCACGCGCTTGACAACGCGGGGTCCGGAGTTCTTGGTATGTTCCACTCGAAGGGCGCGCCTTTTGAAAGTCCGCGGCGCGATCCGACTTATCGAAGACGACGGCTGGTTTCTGGTGGCGACGCGCGGAAGCCATCGACAATACAAGCATCCCACAAGGCCGGCCGTGGCCTGAAGGAGGCGAAATAGTGCGATACGCGGTTGTTATCGAAAAGGCGAACGACAACTATTCCGCATACGTGCCCGATCTTCCGGGATGCATCGCGACCGGATCGACGCTCGCCAATGTTGAGGCCAGCATACGCGAGGCGATCCGCTTTCATATCGATGGACTGAAGGAAGACCGGTTGCCGGTCCCAAAACCCAGCGCCCGCGCTGAATACGTTGAGGCGTAGCCGGCCGCCGGCCTATTGCCCGCGGCTGACGCCCGAGGCAAACCTTACCGCCTCTTCCGCCGCCCGGAAAAGGGCGGAAGCCTTGGCGACGCACTCGGCGTGCTCCTTCTCTGGCACGGAATCCGCCACGATGCCGGCCCCGGCCTGGACGTACATCCTGCCGTCCTTGACGATCGAGGTGCGGAGCACGATGCAGGTGTCCATGTCGCCGTCGGCGGTGAAATAGCCGACGCAGCCGGCGTAGACGCCGCGTTTTTCCACCTCCAGCTCGTCGATGATCTCCATCGCCCGCACCTTGGGCGCGCCGGAGACGGTGCCGGCGGGGAAGCCGGCCGCCAGCGCGTCGAGGGCGTCGTGGCCGTTGGCGAGCCTGCCGACGACGTTGGAGACGATGTGCATGACGTGGCTGTAGCGCTCGAGGAAGAACTGGTCGGTGACCTCGACGGTGCCGATCCCGGCGACGCGGCCGACGTCGTTGCGGCCGAGGTCGAGGAGCATCAGGTGCTCGGCGCGCTCCTTGGGATCGGCGAGGAGCTCGGCGGCGAGGGCCTTGTCTTCCTCCGGCGTTGCCCCACGCGGCCGGGTGCCGGCGATCGGGCGGATGGTGACCTCGCCCTCCTTAACGCGGACGAGGATCTCGGGGCTGGAGCCGGCGACGGCGAAATCGCCGAAGTCGAGATAGTAGAGGTAGGGGGAGGGATTGGTGCGCCTGAGCGCCCGGTAGAGGGCGAACGGCGGCAGGTCGAAAGGCGCCTCGAAGCGCTGCGACAGCACCACCTGGAAGATGTCGCCGGCGGCGATGTACTCCTTGGCACGCTCGACCATGGCGACATAGCACTCGCGCGGGGTGTTGGAAGTGACGGCGATGTCGTGCTCGAACGGGCCGGCATCGGCGGCGTTATCGAGCGGCGCGTCGAGCGCATCGACCACCTCGGTCAGCCGGTCGACGGCGCGCGCGTGCGCCTGCTCGGCGCTGACACCGCGTCCCGGCCGGACCGGCGACACCACGGTGATCTCGTCCTTGACCGAATCGAAGACCACGATCGCCGTCGGCCTGACCAGCACCGCGTCCGGCAAGGCGAGCGGATCGCGATTGGGCGGCGCCAACGACTCCATCTGGCGCACCATGTCGTAACCGAGATAGCCGAAAACGCCGGCCGACATCGGCGGCAGCCCCGCCGGCAGACGCAGGCGCGACTCGGCGATGACGCGGCGGAGAGCAGCGAGCGGCGGCTCGGCCATCGGCTCGAAACGGCCGGCGGCAGGGGCACGGCTTACCTCCGCCCGGTCGCCGAAGACGCGGAAGATGAGGTCGGGCTCGATGCCGATGATCGAGTAGCGCCCGCGGGTGGCGCCGCCCTCGACCGACTCGAGCAGGAAGCAGTTGGCCCGCCCGGCCGACAGCTTGAGCATGGCGGAGACCGGCGTTTCCAGGTCGGCGACCAGGCGCGTCCACACCACCTGGGGCTGGCCGGCGTCATAGGTGCGTGCGAAGTCGGCGATGGCGGGGGCGACCAGCATGGCTCCGCGGTGCGGCTAGTTGGCAGCGACGCCGAGCACTTGCTTCAGGGCGGCCTGGTTCAGCCTCACCTCGGTGCGGCTGCGCAACTGGGCGGCGTAGATGGCAAGCGTGTCGTCGGCGATCTGCTGGCTCATCTGCTTGTCGATGCGGGCCAGATCCTGCGCGCCCGAGAAGTAGGCCGGCGTGGTGATGTCATCGACGGTGAACACGATGTCGGTCATCGCCTTGGCACCGGCGACGACGGCGGCGGTGCTCTTGGGCTCGGAAAAAATCTGGCTGACGGCGTCGGCGGAAAGATCGTCCGTCGGTTTGCTGAGACGGGTCACGGTCTCGCCGGTCTTGCTGGTCAGGGACAGGTCGGCGGCAACAGTCGCCATCGCCTCGCCACCGTCGAGTCGCGTCTTGATGGCGGCTGCCTCGGCAGCAAGCTTCTTGGCGCGCTGTTCGTTCTTCCACGCGGCCACCACCTGGTCGTGGACCTCGCCGAGCAGGCGGTCGCGCGGCTGGGTGATGTTGGTCACCTGGTACCAGGCGTAGCTCTCCCGGTCGGGCTGAATGGGATCGTTCTCGGCGCCGGCGTCGGCCTGGAAGGCCGCCTTGAGCAGGCCGTTGGGCAGGTCGGCGACCGGCTTGCCGTCGGGGCCGTTGCCCTTGGCGTCGACCGC
>CAZSWL010000343.1:0-7366 GCA_964610725.1 uncultured Bauldia sp. | reverse complement strand
CAGCGTTGCAGCCATCGTAGTCGGCATCCTTGCCGTTGTGGCGGTCGTCGAGACGATCACCACTTTCATGGAGTGCGGATTCGTCGACTGCCCCAACAATGGCGGCTGGAACTGGTGGCTGTTCAGCTGATCTGAGGTTGGCGCCCCCCCGCGCCGGAGCCTCGCTCGCCGGCGGCAGGCGCGGCATTGCCGGCTTCGCTGCCGGCCGCTGCGACCGGTCAGAGCATGTGCGGATGGATTGGCCGGTGCACTCTTTCAAGATGGCGGCGATGCCACGGGGTGGCGCCCTGAATCATGCGGTAGATCCACACCTTGGCGAGGTTGTTGAACAGCAGCCAAACCAGGGCGTAGACCCAGATCAGCAGCGCGTAGGTCCAGCCGATCGGTTCGACGAACCACCCGTAGACCGCGGCGAGCGTGCCGACCACCTGCGTGGTCTCGGTGGCGACGATCAGCCGCCAGTTCGGCCACGGCCGCTGCCACAGCCAGCCCTCGTTGCGCGTGAGGTAGATGGTCAGGTGGCCGGCGACGAGAAGTTTCAGAAAGATGACGGTCTGGATCGTCGGCCGCGATAGCCCGAGCCGGTGCTCGGCGACCCAGAACAACAGAAACGACGCCACCACCCCCAGCACGCCGAGTGTCGTGCTCAGCGTCAGCACGCGATGCATGTTCCAGCGCACCGGTCGTTCGCTGACCAGCACGTTGTCGTAGGCAATCATCAATATCGGGAAGTCGTTGAGGACCGCGAGCAGCACGATCATCACCGCCGTCACCGGGTAGAAATTGAAGACGAGAATCGACAGCGTCATGAACAGGAGAACGCGGATCGTCTCGGCGATGCGGAAAGTGGCGTAGCCGGTCATGCGCTCGAAGATACGGCGCGCTTCCTCGACCGCCCGCGCTATGACCGCCAGGCCGGGCGCGGTCAGCACAAGGTCGGCGGCTGCACGTGCGGCGTCTGTCGCGCCGCTGACGGCGATGCCGACGTCCGCCTGCTTGAGCGCCGGAGCGTCGTTGACCCCGTCACCGGTCATTCCCACGATGTGGTCGGCGCGCTGGAACAAGCGGACAATCTTGAACTTGTGCTCGGGGAACACCTCGGCGAAGCCGTCGGCCGTCTCAATGCGTGCAGCGTTGCCGTCGCTGCTATCGTTCGGGAACGCGTCCCTGGCGGAAACGATGTTGGTGCCGAGGCCAAGCTTTGCCGCGATCTCGCGGGCGATCGCGCTGTGGTCGCCGGTGACCATGCGGACGCTGAGCCCCATGCGCCTGGCGGTCGCGATCGTCTCGGCCGAATCCTCGCGCGGCGGGTCGAACAGGGGCAGCAGCCCGAGAAAGCGCCAGCTGCCGTCGGGCTGCGTTCGCGCCACGGCGAGCGTACGGAAGCCGCGGCTCGCAAGGCGGTCGGTGGCCTCGCTGATCTGCCCGGCCGCAATGCTGTCCGGCTTGACAAGATCGACGATCACCTGAGGCGCGCCCTTGGCGACGTGGAAGATGGCGCCGCGCGCGCGTACTTCCGCCTCGGCGCGCTTGCGCACCGGGTCGAACGGGTCGAGATGGAGAATCTCGAAATCGGCGAACGGCTTGTCGTCGCCGAGCCTGGCAAGGATCGCCGCGTCGATCGCGTCGGGCGCCGCGCGCCCGCAGGTGAGCGCTCCGGCGAGGACGAGGTCGGCGCGATCGCCCCCGCCAATGACAACCGGTTCGCCGAGGGTGAGCTCGTTGCGGGTCAGCGTGCCCGTCTTGTCGCAGAACAAGAGGTCCATGCCGGCCATCTCCTCAATCGAGACCAGCCGGGAGACGATCGCCTTCATCTCGGCCAATTTTCCCGCGCCAACCGCCATCGTCACCGACAACACCGCAGGCAGCGCAACCGGGATTGCCGCGACTGTCAGTATCAAGGCGAAAAGCAGCGTCTGGACGAACGGACTGTGCCGGAACAGCGCCACCACCAGGATGAGCGCAACGAGGCCGACGGTCATCAGGATGAGGAAGTTGCCGATCCTGAGGACCGCGCGCTGAAAATGGGAACGCTGCTCGGCGGTCTCGACCAGGCGGGCAGTCTTGCCGAAATAGGTGGCCATTCCGGTCGCGGTCACCACGGCGCGCATTTCGCCCTGACGCACGATCGAGCCGGAATAGGCCTCGTCGCCCACCTTCTTGTCCACCGGCAGCGATTCACCGGTGAGCGCAGATTGATCGACGCTGAGATAGTCGCCGGCGGCGAGCGCAAGATCGGCCGGTACGATATTGCCGAGCTTGACCAGCACAACGTCGCCGGGCACGAGCAATCGTGCCGCGAGATCGCGCCATTTGCCGTCGCGCAACACGCGCGCACTTGGCGCCAGCCCCTGCTTCAAGGCCTCGATGGCGTTGTCGGCCTTGTATTCTTCCCAGAAGCCGACGCCGGCATTGAGCAGCAGCATCGCCACGATGATGGCGAAGTCGTCCCACTTCTCCACCGCGCCCGAAAGCGCCGCAGCGGCTTCGATCATCCACGGAATCGGCCCCCAAAAATAGCCGACCAGCCTGCGCAGGACGCTGACATGTTCCTCGCGAATGGCGTTCTCGCCATATCGGTCAAGCAGGCGTCGGGCCTGTTCGGAAGTAAGCCCGGAAAGCGCCGCCGACCGTGATCCCGGCCCGGCGGTCGCGACCGCATCTTTGATCCCACTGTCGTCGTGGTCGTTCATCGTCGCCTCTGTGCACCATTGACCGCCGATGCTCGCTTCTTGGCAAGAGAAGCGCTCACCGGCAAAGCCGGCGGGGTTGGCGGATGAGCCAGCTTGACCGGCGCGGCTGCTAGAGCCGGCCAGGCAGCGAAGGCAGGTTCGAACGGCCTCCGGCGCCGGCGGAGCAAACCTTCGGTGAGGTTTGCACCTCCCTTAGTCGATGGATTTCCTCAGGAAGTCAGTCAGTATCCGGTCGTAGGCTTCGGGGTCGCTGTTCGATGCCGCGGCGTGGCTTGCCCCGGCAACGCGGACGAACGTGACGATGTCGGGCCGCGCCCTGGCGAAGGCCTCGCTCGTGCTGATGGGCACCTGAGTGTCTTCGTCGCCGTGGATGAGCAGAATCGGAACATGGAGCTCGCTCGCCCGGCTCACGTAATCGAGTCCGCGCCAGTCGACGCCGAACCGCCCAGCGGTGATGAGCTTGCCAACCAACATCAACCCCGGCGGCTGGCCGCTACGCTCTCCGCCCAGATCGACCACTGCTGCAAGATCGAGCATGGGCGAGTCGAGGACAACCGCTCGGACGTGGTCGGCTAGTGTCGAATGGTAGAGGAAGCTGACCGCGATGCCACCTCCCATGCTGATACCAAACAGCACCACGTCGTGTGCACCATGGGCGAGCGCGTACCGAGCAGCCGCTTCGAGGTCGCGCCATTCGCTGAGCCCGAAATCGTAGTGACCGCTGACGGACGCAGCAACACCGAGGTCATTGCGGTATTGGATAACCAGAGTCGGCAGACCGACGCTGACCAGCGCCGGCAGGAACCGCAGCGCTTCCTGCCGGCTGGAGCGAAAGCCGTGCGTGTAGATCGCCCAAGTCGAGCGCGGCTCGGGCAGTTGCCACGCACCGAGCGGCCCGAGTTCTGATGGAAAGGTGACCTCTTCGAACGGCAGGTGGAGCGCGGTCTGAGGGTCACCCTCGTAGGCCGGCCGGTCCAACAGGACGTGGGCACCGACCGACAATTGGCCGCTGACCGGCACGAGTTACCGTTCCGCTTGGTGGTCGCCGAGCGCAATGATCTTGCCGACCCTGGCGTAACCGCCGTTCCATTTAAGACCCCATGTACCGACGCGCCCCCAGTCGCCGTCCTTGAACGCGTTCGGATCGATCGGTCGCAGCGTCACCGAGTGGTCGCCAACCGCGACGACGGTGGTGTCGGGAACGGGCGGCGCGTGCGTTACGGCCAGCGCCCCGTTCCTGATCTCGTCGGCGATATACCAACCCCCGCCAGCGACGGCAGCAACGATCACTGCCACCGTCACCACCGCCATTAAGACCAGCACTCGTCGCATCGCCCGGAACGTAACACCATCGCTCCGCCTGAAGCCACCGCGTCGCGGTCTAGCAGCAGTTGCTCGGTTTTGCCCCGATGAGGCGGTCGAGCTCGCGGGCGACTGCGCCTCGCCCGCCTGTTGGATTGATTGTTGTGAGTTGTCTTCGGTGAGCGCGCCCGGGCCCGAACCGGGGACCTGCCGACCAGAACAAAGATGAAGCGCCAATCCAGGCCGGACCATACCTGCCCACGGCGACCTGAATTGTCATTGCAAAACCAAAGAGACGTTCGGCCCCCGTCGTGGGCCATCCGCGACGACATCATGGCAATGGCCGCAGTCCGTTGAGCGGAAAAGCCCGCGACCTCGTTCGGGGTCAGCCGGCCACCAGGATCTCGAGGCCAGAGCTGCGGAACGCTTGATCAAGATGCACAGGTGGTGCGCTCTCCGTGACCAACGTGTGACATTGCACAAGCACGCAGATACGCGCCATCGCCTGGTGGTCGAACTTGGAAGAATCGCACAGCACGACCACTTGACGCGCGCGCTCGATGAAGGCGCGCTTCACCTCCGCATCCTCGAGCGAATAATCGTAGAAGCCACCCTCGATCGCTCCGGAAACACCGAGAAAGGCGCGATCAAAATAGTAATTGCGCACCTGCTCCACCGCGACCGGCCCGACGAGCGAGAGCTCCGGCCAGCGCATCCGGCCGCCGACCAGGTAGACGGCGCTGCGGCTGGCGCCAAGCGTCATCGCCGCCGGCATGCTGTTGGTGAAAAAGCGGAGGTCGGCCCTCGTCGCCAGCACCTTGGCGAGAGCCGCCACCGTGGTGCCGACGTCGAGCGCGATGGTTTCGTTGGAGCCGACCAGCGCCGCCGCGGCAGCGGCGATCCGCATCTTGGCGGCAGCGTGGCGCGGCCGGCGTTGCTCAAATGGCGGTTCGTCGGCGTCGAAGATCTCGCGCCGGCCGGCTGGTGCAACGGCGCCGCCGTGGGTGCGGATCAGCACGCCCCGCGCCGCCAATGCTTCCAAGTCGCGGCGGATGGTCATGCCGGAGACGCCGAGGCGGACCGCAGTCTCCGCAACGGAGACGAAGCCGTTGCGCGTGATCAATTCCGCAAGCTGCGTTTGACGCGCCCGTGCCGGAGCACGCCCGCCGCCTACCTGATTTGCCTGGTGCGTTTTCGTCTGCTCCGGCAAGGGATGCCTCCCAATGCGGTGTCCAATGGCGAGGCCGAGTGGCCCGACGCATATGACAATCTGGATGTTATCTTCCTCTCAATTCAGCACAACTCGTGTTGCATTCTTTTGATTGTTGCACAAGGTTAACGCGCGTGGGATGATCGACCGCGACGTCCGGCGGGACACGGACCAAGGGAGGGTCGGCGCTGATCATGGCCTTGATCGCGCTCAGGAACGTTTCCAAGGTCTATGGTGGACGCGTCTCCGCGGCGACCGACGTGACCCTGGAGGTGCGCGACGGCGAGTTCATGATCCTGCTCGGCCCCTCCGGGTGCGGCAAGTCCACGATCCTGCGCATGATCGCCGGCCTGGAGACGGTCACCGCCGGCGAAGTCTACATCGACGGCGCCCTGGTCAACGACAAGGCGCCGCGTGATCGCAACGTCGCCGTGGTCTTTCAGAACTACGCGCTCTATCCGCACATGTCGGTCGGCGAGAATCTCGCCTTCGGTCTCAAGATGCACGGCGTCGCGACCGCGCAAATCGACGCCCGCGTCAAGGATGTGGCGGCGTTGCTGGGCATCGGCGAACTGCTGACGCGGCGACCGGCCGAATTGTCCGGCGGGCAGCGGCAGCGTGTGGCGCTCGGCCGGGCGCTGGTGCGCGAGCCGGCCGCCTTCCTGCTCGACGAGCCGCTGTCCAATCTCGACGCGCAGCTCAGGGCCGACATGCGGCTGGAGCTGGTCAAGCTCCATCGGCGTCTCAATCGCACCATCCTGCACGTCACCCACGATCAGGTCGAGGCGATGACCATGGGCGAGCGCATATGCATCATGCGCCAGGGCCGCATCATTCAAATCGGCGCGCCGCTCGACGTCTACCGCAACCCGGCGAACACTTTCGTCGCCGGATTCCTGGCCAGTCCGCCGATGAATCTGCTGCCCTGCCGGGTCGAAGCCAACGACGGCGACGGACTCACGCTCGCCGCCGGCTCGATCCGCCTCAAGGTGCCGCCGACCCACGCCGACAGCTATCGGCCCTATGTCGGCCGCGAGGCGATCTTCGGCATCCGCGCCGAGGATATCCACGTCGAGCCGAGCGATCCCGGTTGGCAGCCGTTCGAAGCCGAGGTCGTGGCGCTGGAGACGCTCGGTGCCGAGGTGGTTCTGGTCATGGGCGCTCCTGGACTCGCCGGCACCGAACTTGCCGCGCGGCTGGGGCGGAGCTTTCGCGCCCGGCCCGGCAGTACCCAGCGGCTCTACATGGACCTCGCCGACATGCAGCTATTCGATCCGGCAACCAGCGAGGTCGTGCCGCGCCGCGCCTGAGCGCCGGACGAACGAGGAGCCGATAGCCATGCTCAAGGAAACCTTCGGCAGCCTGAAGCCGGTCATCGCCATGGTGCATTTCCCGCCGCTGCCGGGGGCGCCCGGCTACGACGCTGAGCGCGGCACGGCGGCGATCGTCGATTCGGCGGCGCGCGACATCGAGCGGCTGCAGGAGGGTGGCGTCGACGCGGTGATGTTCGGCAACGAGGGCGATCGACCCTATCTCACGAAGGCGACCCCGGAGAGCCTCGCTGCCTTCGCAGCGGCGGTGGCGATCCTTCGTCCCGCCGTCAAGGTGCCGTTCGGGGTGGACTACTTGTGGGACCCGGTCGCCACGGTGGCGCTTGCGGTCGCGACCGGTGCTGGCTTCGGACGCGAAGTGATGACCGGCGTCTACGATTCCGACATGGGACTATTGGCGCCGGACTGCGCCGGCGCGCTCCGGCTCCGGCACAGCCTCGGCCGCGACGACATCCGCCTCATGTACAACGTCAACGCTGAGTTCGCCTCGCCCGTCGGCGGCCGCGGCCCCGGCGAGCGTGCCAAGAGCGCGGTATTCTCCGCGCTTGCGGACGTGATCCTGGTCTCCGGACCGATGACCGGCGAGGCTGCCGATACCAGTGCTATCCGCGCGGCCAAGGCCGCGGTCGGCGCCACCCCGGTCTTCGCCAACACCGGCGTTAACATCGACAACGTCAAGGACATCCTCTCGGCCGGCGACGGCTGCATCATCGGCACCCATTTCAAGATCGACGGCGACACCTGGAAGCCCGTGGACGGCGATCGCGTCAAGCGGTTCATGGACGTCGTCGCTAGGCTTAGGTGACGGGCATGCAATTGGCCCTTGGTCT
>CAZSWL010000342.1:0-4261 GCA_964610725.1 uncultured Bauldia sp. | reverse complement strand
CGGGTTCGAGCGGTTGGGGATGTCGCTTGCGAATCGGTCTGGCTTATTCGGCGCTCACTTGTGGTTTGTTCCATCCCTCCGCAATGTTTGCCACCAACGATATTGAAGCATTAGGGCAATCGTCACTTACGACGACGATCTGAAGTTTGAAGGACGCATTCGAGTCCGCAAAGAGGTCGGCATCTTTGTTTAAGGGGTAGTCAACTAGCGGTTCAATTCGCTTGTGAATCGCTTTGACCTGAAAAACGTTCAAGGGCTGCAATGTCCCTGGATTGACATCGAGCGGATCAAACCCGCGCGCACCCCATTCAAGTCGTTGCCTCCCTGCAAAGGTCGTCGGATACCATTCACCGTGATTTCCAAGTTTGCGCACATCAGTGAGATATCCCTGACAATTGTGGACGGCGACACCGGTCGTCGCTGTCGGTAACACGGCAACGTATATCGTCTTGTTCGAACGATCGCCGCCATAGAAAGTCTCGTGGACACACAGAGAGTTCTTCGGATCAAACGTGATTGCCAGACGAGGAGAGAGTCGCTGTTGCAATCCAACAATCTCTTGTCTTTGGTCACGCCAAATCCAATATGGCGAAGCGCACAAGCGGACAACGACGATCGCCCCTGCAGCCCATAGCGGCACTTGCCACAAAAGGCTGTTGACGGTGCCCTCCAGTCGAGGGAATAGGTGCCCGATAGCCGTGAGCAAGGCACCGCCAACGCCGGACCACAGGTCGATCGGACCTATCGCGTGGGAGAAGGCGGTTCGCGCCCAAAGCCGCACGTAGTCCCGAAGACGCAACTGCGAAGGCTTTTCGTCCTTAGCCATCTGCTAACCCGTCTCGCGGCAGCGCTTCTTCGACTGGGTTCCATCCCAATCGCCAATGCTCCCCCCGCCCACACCCCCGTAAAGCGCATTTTAACCCCTTGCGGAACACATATAGAACATGTAGATTTGTTCGTGTTTTGTACTAGATGTTGATTCCCGCGGGGGCAAGGACCACGAAATGCTGACACGCAAGCAATACGAGCTGCTCATGTTCGTGCATGAGCGACTCAAGGAAACCGGCGTGCCGCCGTCCTTCGACGAGATGAAGGACGCCCTCGACCTCCGCTCCAAATCCGGCATTCACCGGCTGATCAAGGCACTGGAAGAACGCGGCTTCATCAAGCGGCTGCCCAACCGCGCCCGGGCAATCGAGGTCATCCGCCTGCCCGAGTCGATGCAGCCGAGCCTCGCTGCCGGCCGCGGACGGCGATTCTCGCCGAACGTGATCGAGGGCAGTCTCGGTCGCGTGCGCGCCGGCATCGGCGATGGTGCCAACTCGAACGAGCCGGTTCTCGTGCCGGTCATGGGCCGCATCGCCGCCGGCACGCCGATCGAGGCGATCCAGAATCACAGCCACACCATCGGCGTCCCGGCTGACATGCTCTCGCCGGGCGAGCATTTCGCTCTTGAGGTGCGCGGTGACTCGATGATCGAGGCGGGCATCTTCGAGGGCGACACGGTGCTCTTGCGTCGCACCGACACCGCCGACACCGGCGATATCGTGTGCGCCCTCATCGACGAGGAAGAGGCGACGCTCAAACGGCTGCGCCGCAAAGGCGCCTCGATCGCGTTGGAGGCGGCCAATTCCGCTTACGAAACCCGCATCTTCGGCCCCGACCGGGTGCGCATCCAGGGCCGCGTAATCGGCCTTCTTCGCCGCTATTGATTATTCGGTCGACGCGCGGCCAAGCGCGCCTTCGCGATCTTGCCGCCGGCGACGCAATCGCGCCGAACCGCGACGCTCTCCCTCGCCGTCGCGAGGCCGCCCCAAGCGTTCTTTGCCCTATTCGGCCGCCGGCGGCATGAACGGCCGTCGCAGTGAGGGATAGGCGGCTTCCACCCTGAAGCCGGCCCCCTGTCGGTAAAGGGCTTCGGCGCCGCCGCGGCCGAGCACTGCGCCGTCGATGACCAGCGCGTGCGTGCGGCAGCCTGCCGGGGCGTCGAGGCGCGATATGACGATTTGCGCCGTGCGGCAGTCCTCCCAAAACGCGTCCGCACGTGTGACCAGGGCGACTTCGCCGCCACCGCCAAGCGTGCCGATGCAACCGAGCGGGTCGCACGCCACCCCGTCGGTCAAATCGGGCGCGTCGGGCGGGCGCGGATCGGCATCGGCGGTGAGCCAGTAGGCGATTTCGAAGGCGGCGCCGCGTCCGCCGAGGATGACGTAGCGACCGTCGTCTCCCCGTACCGCGGCGACAGTGCCGGTTTCGGCGACCACAACATCCGGTCGCGACGCCGCGACCGCGATCGGCAGCACAAGCGCCATCGGCACCAGGCCGGCCAGCCTCCAGCGCTCGCGCCACAGAACCAGCCAGAGGAATCCGGCTACCGCCAGGAGTAGTGCCACAGCCGAGACGGCGGCGACACCACCGTGCCCGGCCGACCACGCCGCGATCGTCGTCGCCACGAAAACGACCCAGTCGAGCCCCCAGCGCATGACGGCCAACGGCAGAATTTCCAGCCCGAACGGCATGAGGATCACCGCGGCGAGCGCCATCGGCATGACGACCAGCCCCACCGCCGGCATTGCAGCGAGATTGGCGAGAAGGGTGAGCGGAGCCACCCGATGGAAGTGAAACGCCGCGAACGGGGCAGTGGCAAGGCCGGCCGTCAGCGATGTCACGAACAGGGTCGCCGCGTACCAGCGCAACCTTGCACCGACACCCTGGCGGGGATTGGTCAGGACGTCGCGGCGGTCCAGCCAGGCCGAGATCGCCTCGTATGCCGAGATCAACGCCGCGGTGGCCGCGAACGACATCTGAAAGCTGGCGGTGAGCAATGTCTCCGGCGCCATGACCAGCACGACCAGCGCGGCAAGCGCCACGTTCCTCAGCGTGACTGCGCGCCGGTCGATCATGACGGCGGCGAGCATGATGGCGAGCATGATGAAGGCGCGCTGCGTGGCAACGCCGGCGCCTGAGATGCCGAGATAGCCGGCCGCGACGGCGAGCGCTCCCGCCGCCGCCCATTTCTTGATCGGGCGTACCAGCGTCAGGTTGGCCGACAGCGCCAGAAGTGCCCGGATCAGCCAGAACGAGGCTCCGGCGACCAGTGCCATATGCAGGCCGGAGATCGCCAGGATGTGGCCGAGCCCCGAGGCGCGCATCGCATTCTGGGTCTTTTCCGAGATGCCGCCCTGGTCGCCGACCACCAAGGCGGCGGCGAGGTGGCCATCGTCGCCCGGCAGCGCCGCCTCGATACGCGCGCGGATCGTGGTGCGCTGGCGGGCGAGCGGCAGGCCGAGACGCACGGCGAGCGGTGCCGCCCCTATCGCCGCCGGTTTGGCCGCTCCGTAGGCGAAACCATAGGCGCCGATCCGGTCGTAGAAAGCGGCGCGAGCGAAGTCGTAACCGCCGGGCATGACCGGTCCGCCGGGAGGGCTCAGGCGGGCAAGCACGCTGATCGCTTCACCCGCGACGAGCTGATCGGCGTGGCTGCGCACGGTGATGCGGACGGTCCGCGGCGTGTGGTCGGACGCCACACCCTCAATGTCATGGACGCGGAGATAGATGCGAACGCCCTTGCCCGCTTCTTCCAGGCCGGCGATCCACCCGGTGACCCTCGCCGTCATCGCGCGCGGCAGGCGCGGTGCCTCGACCAGGTCCGTCCGCACCTTGCCGGCAGCGAAACCAGCGACCACCGCACTCGCTGCGACCAACACGCGGAACGCGACGATCCTGAACCGCGCACGCCAGGCCGCGATGGCGAGGGCGGCTGTCGTGACGAGAAGCGCCGGCGCCCACGGTTCGCGCGGTAGCGCGTAGTAGCCGAGAATACCGCCGCCGAAGACCACCGGCAGCCACAGGAAGCCACGACCGGCTTCCATTTCCTTCTCGAACGTGAACGCCAGCCGCGACCAGACGAGCCCGGCGACCAACGGTAGCCATCCGCCGCCGAGGGCACCATGCAAAGACCGCGGAGGACCGGTTTCGACGCGGCGGCGCTCCGCCGGGACCGTCCGACCATTCCCCCGCTCGGCCATGGGCGCCCTCCCCGCCCTACCATACACCCGGCTCTGTCTCGTGCCGGGGTGTTTGCTTCAGGGTCGGCCTGTCGCCAGCGCCTTGGCAAACGTGTCGCGCAAGCCGATCGTGCGATTGAAAACCGGACGCTCTCCGGTCGAGTCCGGATCACGACAGAAATAGCCAAGCCGCTCGAATTGCACGGATGCGCCATCCTGCGCCGCGCCGGCCGCCGGTTCCACCAGCGCCCCCG
>CAZSWL010000341.1:0-2592 GCA_964610725.1 uncultured Bauldia sp. | reverse complement strand
GCGGCGATGTTGATGGAGGCATCCTCGCGGATGGCGGTGTGCGGGCAACCGCCGGTCTCCACCCCGACGATACGCTCGGGCGCGAGCGCCCCGGAGCGCACGAGAAACTCGGCGTCCTCCTTGGTGTAGATGTCGTTGGTGATGGCGGCGACGGCATGGGCGCGCCGCAGACGCTTGCACAGCGCGTCCATCAGGGCGGTCTTGCCGGAGCCGACCGGACCGCCGATGCCCACGCGCAGCGGACCGTGCGGTGACGTCATGAACGGAACAACCTCGTGTACTGGGCCTCGTGCTTCATCGATGCGATATCGGTGCGGAAAACGGCGCCACCGAGATCGTCGAGCGAGGCTGTCGCCGCCCGGGTCGCAACCTCGGCGATGAGCGGCGCCAGGACGGCGATGATCCGCTGGCCGTCCGACTGACCGATCGGAATCGCCCGAATGCCGGCGGACACGATATTGGCAGCAAAGGCGCCAAGGGTGGCGAGCAGCGCCGGTCCCAGCGGAATACCGTGGGCAGCGGCGGCGAGTGCCACGGCGACCGGATAGGCGAGCGGGCGCTCGGCGAGGCGCGTTGCGACGGCGGTCAGGCGGGCATCCGGCCAGGCGGCGGTGACGGCGGAGAGAAATGCGCGGCCCTGAGCGGTCGCCTCGCGGTGTCGCTCCTGCGACGGCTGGAAGACCGCCGCCAGCTCGGCTGTTGCGGCTACCGTCTCTTCATCGTGGGCCGCCATGGCCCGGTGGGCGTGGGCGAAGAGGATGGCGTCGCTGCGCCCGGCGCCGTGGCGTACGACATCGCCGATCCAGGCCGCCAGGTCCGCCGCATCATTGATAGTGCCGTCGGCGACCGCCCATTCCAGGCCATGACTGTAGGTATAGGCGCCGATTGGGAACGCCGGCGACAGCCACGCCATCAGCTTCTGCAGGTCTGGAAAGGTGAGCGCAGCGGGCGTCCGCAAGCAATTGTCTGCAACCGCTTGTCGGGGAAACGGAATCTCGAGGGAGGACGGCTTAAACATGACTCGCTTCGTCGGCATCTTCCGGCCGGTCGCCGTGGTCGAAGGCGGCGGCATGGTCGTGCGGTCGGTGATGATCGTGGGCGTAGGCACCTGCTTCAGGGTCGAATGGCGCCTCGACATGTCGCACGACGGCTCCGAGACCGGCGACCATGTCCTCGACGACGTGATCGCGCCGGATCAAGATGCGGCCGCCATCGAATTGGGCTGGCAGATGACGGTTGCCGATGTGCCAGGTGATGCGCATAAGGTCGGCCGGGCTCGCCGCCGTGATCTCGGCGAGCTCCTCGCGTTTCGCGCTCACCAGAATGAGGCGGCCATCCTCCAACTCGAGGGCATCGCCGTGGCGTAGCCGAGCCGGGTGGTCGAGGTCGAGCAGGAACTCGAACCCGCGTTTGCCGCGCATGGCAATCCGCCGACGATGACGCTCGTTGAAATCGAGCCTCACCGTATCGGTGGTGAGTTGCGCGCGCGGCCATTGTCCGGCCGGCAGGACTCGTACGGCGCGGATCATGCCGTCCACCGCTCTAGAACAGGAAGTAGCGCTGCGCCATGGGCAGCACCTCGAGCGGCGGGCAGGTGAGCAGCTCACCGTCGGCGCGCACCTCATAAGTCTCCGGGTCGACCTCCATTTTCGGTGTCGCCGAGTTGTGGATCATGGAATCCTTGGAGATGCCGGCACGGGTGTTGTGAACGGGATAGAGCGGCCGGTCGAGGCCGAGCCTCGCGGCGATGCCGAGTTCGATCGCCACGCGGCTCACAAAGGTCACCGCCGAGGCGGTCATCGCCTTGCCGAAACCGCCGAACATCGGCCGGTAGTGGACCGGCTGCGGGGTGGGAATCGAAGCGTTGGGGTCGCCCATCGGCGCAGCGGCGATGGTGCCGAGCTTGAGGACAAGGTCGGGCTTGACCCCGAAGAAAGCCGGCGACCAGAGCACCAGATCGGCGAGCTTGCCGACCTCGATGGAGCCGACCCATTCGTCGATGCCGTGGGTGATCGCCGGATTGATGGTGACCTTGGCGATGTAGCGTTTGACGCGGAAATTGTCGTTGTCGCCGGTCTCCTCGGGCAGCCGCCCGCGCTGCAGCTTCATCTTGTGGGCGGTCTGCCAGGTGCGGATCAACACCTCGCCGACGCGCCCCATCGCCTGGGCGTCCGAGGCGATCATCGAGATCGCGCCCATATCGTGAAGGATGTCTTCGGCGGCGATGGTCTCCTTGCGGATGCGGCTTTCGGCAAAGGCAACATCCTCGGGGATGGTCGGGTCGAGATGGTGGCAGACCATGAGCATGTCGAGATGCTCGTCGATGGTGTTGACCGTGTAAGGCCGCGTCGGATTGGTCGACGAGGGCAGCACGTTCGGCTGTCCACACAGCTTGATGATGTCGGGGGCGTGGCCGCCGCCGGCGCCCTCGGTGTGGTAGGCGTGGATTGTGCGCTCCTTGAACGCGGCGACCGTATTCTCGACAAAGCCGGATTCATTCAGGGTGTCGGTGTGGATCATCACCTGGACGTCCCAGGCGTCGGCGACGGAAAGACAGCAGTCAATGGCGGCCGGGGTTGTACCCCAGTCTTC
>CAZSWL010000340.1:0-6339 GCA_964610725.1 uncultured Bauldia sp. | reverse complement strand
ACCAGGTCTTTGGCAGCACCGTGTCGAGCGCCGCAATGGTATCGGCCGACAGCTCGCTCAACCGCCCGCCCCTCTCCTCGAGCGAGTCCGTCGCCAGCACGCCGACGCCACCGCCGTTGGTCAGGATGGCCAGGCGATCGCCCTCGACGCGCGTGCGGGCCGCCAGCGTGGTGACCGCCTCGAACAACTCGCGCAGTTCGTGCACCCTCAGCATCCCGGC
Organism: uncultured Bauldia sp.; assembly: GCA_964610725.1. Classification (GTDB taxonomy): domain Bacteria; phylum Pseudomonadota; class Alphaproteobacteria; order Rhizobiales; family Kaistiaceae; genus JBBDMC01. The sequence goes on along the minus strand of CAZSWL010000340.1, from coordinate 6,119 downwards.
CCGCCGGAAAGCAGCGTCGTAAACGATATCCGAACCGGCCAGCGCGCCGGTGTGCGACATCGCCGCGCGCGCCCCCGCGGCGCTGCGACCGGATTTGACCACGACGACCGGCTTGGAGCGCGCCGCGATGCGGGCCGCCGACATGAACTTCGGCGCCTCCGTAATGCTCTCGACGTACATCAGGATCGCCCGCGTCTGACGGTCAAGGGCCAGGTAGTCGAGCAGATCGCCGAAATCGATGTCGGCCATGTCGCCGAGCGAGATGACGTGTGAGAATCCGAAGCCGCGCGCCGACGCCCAGTCGAGGATGGCGGTGGCGATGGCGCCGGACTGGGTGACCAGCGCGAGGTCACCGCGCCGCGGTGTCAGTTGCGCGAAGCTGGCGTTGATGCCGCTGACCGGCGAAATGAAGCCGAGGCAATTCGGCCCAACGATTCTGAGCAGGTACGGCCGCGCCGCCGCCAGCATCGCGCGCCGAAGCTCGTCGCCGGCTTCACTTTCTCCCTCTCCGAAGCCGGCCGTCACCACCACCGCGGCGCGGGTTCCCTTGGCGCCGAGCTCGCCGATCAGGCCGGGAACGGTCGCCGGTGGCGTGGCGAGAACGGCGAGATCGGGAACCAGCGGCAGATCGGCGATGCTGCGGTAGTTAAGCGTCGAGCGGATCGCCAGCTCGTGCGGATTGACGGCAAGGACCGGGCCATCGAAGCCGGCCTGGAAGAGATTGGCGGCCAGCACCTCGCCGACGCTGTGGGGCTGGTTGCTTGCCCCCACCACCGCGATCACCTTTGGCTGGAACAGCGCATTGAGATTGCGGACGGTCATCCTTACCTCTGCGTCGCACGAGCGTGCGGGCCGTCACCTTCCACCGCGGTTTGCCCGCAACGCCCTTGCGCTGGATCAAGGTAGCCCGACATGGCGCCCGTCACAGTTGACATCTGGTGAAGAACGGTCCTGATGCGTCCTCTCAACATCGATCGGCTCGCTGAGCCGTTGCACCCCGATACAGCGAGCGGGTATCCGTCGATGCCGCCCTTCGATTTCGATGTAGCCGAAATCAGCGACCTCATGGCCTGCCTCGACACCCCCGACGCCGCTGCTCTGTAACCGAACCACCGAGAACCGCCGATGAGCAAAGTCAAGATCGCCACCGGAGACTGGATCATTGTGTGTGACGGCCGTAAGGCACTCATTTGCCGCAATGCCGGCGACGAGACGTTCCCCGACCTCAAGGTCATCGAGGAGCGGGAGATCGAAAACCCGTCGACTGCCGAGCAGGGAAGCGAGCGGCCCGGTCGCGTCCAGAAATCAGCCACGAGCGCGCGCAGCGCCGTCGGTCAAACCGACTGGCACGACGACGCCGAACGCGCCTTTTTGCGCCAGCTCGCCGAACGCCTCCACGAAGCCGCCAGCGCCGGCGAGGCAGGCGGCATGATTCTGATCGCCCCGCCCCGCGCGCTCGGCATGATCAGGCCGGCGCTGTCAACGGCGGTCACGGCAATCCTGCGCGCCGAGATCGACAAGGACTTCGTCAGGCTGCCGATCGCCGACATCGAGAAGCGGCTCTGGCAATGAGGCCGCTGCGGCGATGGCCGAGCCAGTCTTTGAAGTCGCCAACCTGACGAAGGTCTAACGCACCGGCGACGTCGCGGTGCATGCCCTTCGCGGCATCGACGTGACCCTCTACCCCGGCGAACTGGCGGTGATGCTGGGTCCATCGGGCAGCGGTGAATCCACCTTGCTCAACATCCTCGGCGGCCTCGACACCGCCACGGCCGGAACCGTTCGCTTCCGCGATCGTGAGCTGACCGCTCTTAGCGATCGCGAACTCACTCTCTACCGCCGCCAATACGTTGGTTTCGTTTTTCAGTTCTACAATCTCATCCCCAGTCTGACGGCCAGGGAAGAACGTCGCTCTCGTCACCGAGATAGCGCGTCATCCCCTCGACCCCGGCGAGGCGCTGGCAATGGTCGGGCTCGCCGATCGCATGTCTCACTTCCCCGCCCAGCTCTCCGGTGGCGAGCAGCAGCGCCAAGGCCGAATTGGAACAAGCCAACGCCAACTTGACTTTGCGTCGCAATGAGTTGGTCAGCGCCGAAGCGCGGTTGATCGAACCGGACCAGGCGGCTGGTGACCCCGCCGGCGGATCCTGCTGCCTCACCCTGCGCTCACCTGCCGACGGCGTCGTGCTCAAGGTTCTGACCGAGAGCGAGCAGGTGGTCGCCGCGGCAACGCCGCTGGTGGAGCTCGGCGATCCCAAGGACCTGGAGATCGTCGTTCATTTGTTGTCGTCGGACGCGCTCGCCGTAGCCCCGGGGGCCGAGGCGACGGTGACCGACTGGGGCGGCAAAGGCCTTCTTGCTGCTCGCGTGCGCCAGATCGACCCCGCCGCCTACACCAAGGTCTCCGCACTGGGCATCGAGGAACAGCGCGTCGACGCCACGCTCGACCTGATCGACCCTTACGAGAAATGGCGCGGACTTGGTCACGACTTCCACGTCATGGTTCACATCAAGACCTGGGAGAGTGCCGACGCGGTGCGCGTGCCGATCGGGGCGCTCTTTCGCAAGGGCGCCGACTGGCATGTCTTCAAGGTGGTCGATGGCAGAGCGGTCCTGACCAAAATCGACATCGGCCACCGCAACAACGCCGCTGCCGAAGTACTCGGCGGACTGTCACCGGGCGAGAGGTGTCGAAGCCCGCCCCGCCGGCAACAGCTAGTCGATTTCGCCGGCGGGCGCCCGACTGGCGACCGGCCGGAACGGCTGCCGACATTGTATGGTCAGGCTCCTTTCGGGACAATTTGACGCACATCAACCGGCACGGTGCGACACCCATCTAGGTTGTCAAAGCCCCTCAAAAGCATGGAGGAGACCATGGCTGAATCCACATCCAAAGTTCCTGTGAAGACCGACAAGAGCGAACGACACCCGTTGACGACGCTTCAGCGCGAGATCGATCGCCTGTTCGAAGACTTCGGCCGCGGATCGTGGCGTTGGCCGTTCGGTCGCGCGTTGACGGAGCTGGAGCCGATGTGGTCGAACGTCACCAGTTGGAGCACCATGCCCGCCGTCGACGTAGTCGAGAAGGACAAGGCCTACGAGATCACCGCCGAGCTTCCCGGCATCGACGAGAAGAACGTCGAGCTCAAGGTGTCCGGCGGCATCCTGTCGATCACCGGCGAAAAGTCGGAGGAGAAGGAGGAGAAGAAGAAGGATTACTATCTGTCCGAGCGCCGCTACGGCTCCTTCCAGCGCTCCTTCCGGTTGCCCGGCGGGGTCGACGCTGACAAGATCGAGGCGCGTTTCAACAAGGGCGTTCTCACCGTAACCCTGCCGAAAACGGCCGCGGCGCAAAAGCCCGAGAAGAAGATCGCCATTAAGGCGACCTGATCTCGTCACGTTTTGACAACGCCGGTTGACGGCCCGGGCGCATCGTTCCCGGTGCAACCGGGCCGTGCCGGCCAAGTGGGATTTGTTGTACACGTCATGGAAACGGCAGCCGAAATCGACTTTCCCGGCGCTGAGCCGAGCCCTGCGGTCCGCCGGTCCGTCGAGGAGCACGTGGCGGCGCTGGAGAAGCGCTTCGGGCGGATCACCGCCTGCCGGGTCGCGGTGACGCCGCCGACCGGGCGCCACCGCACGGGCGGCCTCTATCAGGTGACCATCCACCTGGCGCTGCCCGACGGCCGCATGGTCAACGTCGACCATCTCGCCAACGACGACGAGCGTTTCGCCGACGTCCATTTCGCGGTCAACGACGCCTTCAAGCGCGCCCGCCGCCGTCTGCAGGATCAGGTCGGCCGCATGCGCGGCGAGGTCAAGACGCACGCCCCCGAGCCGCGCGCCACCGTCGCCAGGATCGACGAGTCCGGCGACTTCGGCTTCCTGGAGACCGCCGACGGACGCGAGATCTACTTTCATCGCAACAGCGTGCTCAACGACGGCTTCGCCGGACTCAAGGTGGGAACCACGGTCACCTTCTTCGAGGAGCCGGGCGAGAAGGGGCCGCAGGCAAGTACCGTCAAAATTGTCGGCAAGCACGGTCAACGCTGATAATGGTACGGACCGAATCGAGCAGCACTGCGGGGACAAGCCATGAAGCAACCACGCCGCGACATCGACCCGGAGGATATCGATGTCGACCTCGCCATCTCGCCGGAGAAGGTGTGCTACCTGATCGTCAAGGCGCGCGAGTTCGACGTCAAAGACGCCGTCACCGAACCGGACCCCGGCTCCAATCCGTCCGACGACATGGACGCCGAGGTGCTCGAGGACCATTCCGACGATCCTGTCGTGCAGGAGATCACCACCCTGATCGACGACCTCAGCGTGGACGAGCAGATCGATCTGGTGACGATCGCCTGGCTCGGCCGCGGCGACTACACCGCCAACGACTGGCAGACGGTGCGCGGCGAGGCGGCCGAGGCGCACAACGAGACCACCGCCGAATATCTTCTCGGCATACCGTTGCTCGCCGACTACCTCGAGGAGGGGCTGTCGCTGATCGGCCGCGACTGCGCGGAGTTTGAGCTCAACAGGCTGTGACGGCCTGTCGGTCACGGCCGCCTCGCCCGGCGCGGTGTGGTGCCCCTGGCCGGGCTCGAACCAGCACGCCCTCAACGGGCAACAGATTTTGAGTCTGCCGCGTCTACCAATTCCGCCACAGGGGCTCACCGGGCACCGCGATATATGAGGCGGGGACGACCCGGTCAACCTCGCGCTGCCGCTGGACAGCCACGAACGCCGCCGATAGACAGGCGCCATGCTCCGCCGCGCCTACGAGTGGACGATGGCGCTTGCCGCGCGCAAGACCGCCGAGCCGTGGCTGGCGGTCATCGCCTTCATCGAAAGTTCGTTCTTTCTGGTTCCCGCCGACGTCCTGTTTGTCCCCATGACCCTCGCCCGTCGCGATCGGGCGTGGCGCTACGCCATTGTCGCGACCGTCGCCTCGGTGCTTGGCGGCGTGCTCGGCTGGTACATCGGCCATTTCGCCTACGAGGCCGTCGCCCGTCCCGTCCTTGAGTTCTACGGCAAGCTGGACGCTTTCGAGGCGTTGCGCTCCTCGTCGAGCCGCGACGCGATTCTGTTGATGCTGATCACCTCGGGCCTTGCCCACCTGCCGCCTATCAAGGTGGTGACCATCCTGTCCGGGGCGGCCGGCGTGAACTTGTGGCTTTTCATCGCCTCCGCGATCCTTGCCCGCGGCGCCCGTTTTCTCGCCCTTGCCTGGCTCCTGCGCCGCTACGGCGCCCCGATCCTCGTCTTCGTCGAGCGGCGGCTGACCCTGATCGCCGGCGCCCTGGCCGCAGTGCTCATCCTCCTCTATCTGGCGCTCAGGGCGGCGTGAGCGAAACTCGGCGATGAACCAGACCAGGCTGAACACGGCCTCGATTGCCGCTCTCGTCTTCGTCCTCGGGCTTGCCGCCATCGCCGGCGCCTGGGTCTCGCAGCTGGTCTTCGGCTATGTGCCGTGCAAGCTCTGTCTCGAGCAGCGCATCCCCTATTACGTCGGCCTGCCGGTGGTGCTGGCGGCGCTGGTCGCAGCGGCGGTGGGGGCGCCGGCACGCCTCACGCGCGTCCTCCTCGGCCTCGCCGGTCTCGTTTTCGCCGCCAACGTCTACCTCGCCAGCTACCATGCCGGGGTCGAGTGGCGCTGGTGGCCGGGCCCGGTCGATTGCGGCGGCGGCGGCGGTCCGACGACCTCCACCACCGATCTCATGAACCAGCTCAATCGCGTCCACGTGGTATCGTGCACCGACGCCGCCTTTCGCTTCCTGGGGCTTTCCTTCGCCGGCTGGAACGCGGTGGTCTCGCTCATCCTGGTGATTGCCTCTTTCGTCGGGGCGTTGGGCGGCCGGCGTGCCGCCAAGCCGGGCGAGCACCGCGCCTGAGGACGCATCTTCTCGTTCCCGCGAGCGGTTCCGCTCCGGGTGATGGGTCCGTTCCCTCTCCTCTCGGTCCTCCGGGATTCTTTTCGATCCCTGTCGGACCAGATGGCACATCGGATGTATCCGATGTGCTTTGACGGTCCTCCTCGCCTGTTGAGGAGGGGTGGCGGGCGCTCTTGGAACGCCAGTCCGGGTAGTCCGATAAGGGGCGCTTCCGAAGCGCCCGCCGCG
>CAZSWL010000339.1:0-14113 GCA_964610725.1 uncultured Bauldia sp. | reverse complement strand
CGCAAGGCCCCGTCCGCTCACCGTCTGGAGCGCGAGCGTCGGGTCGCCCAAAGACGCCGCGCGGGGCGCCGGGACGGTGCCCGTTCTTGCAAGGCGATGGTGCCCGAACGGCGCCCCGCCCCCTCACTTCTTTGGAAGTGGGGAAAAGAAGAAGAGGAGCAGGGACCTTCAAACTCCGGCCCGCACGGCGGGCGCGGAAACGGGAAAGGAGTCTGTCATGGCGGCGGACAAGGCGAGGCGCCGGTCGCGGCGCAAACCGGAGAGCGTGGCGGAGCCGGCCGAGCCGTGGCGTGCCTACCTCCCGCCCGGCAAGGAAGAAACGCCCAGGCTGATCGAATTCGCCAAGGGGCGCTACGAGCACGAACGGCTCCTGACCGACTTCTTCCGCAGGCTGGTCAACTTCTACGAGGTGCACAAATATTGCCCGCGCGGCGCCTGCCGCCGGGCGCGCACCTGCGCCAGCCCCGAGGTCGCCTGTTTCCACGAGGCGGAGCCGCTGTTTCGCGAACTGGTCTTTCCCCAGCTGAAGGACATCATCGCCCGCGAGAAGAATCAGCCGCTGTACGACGGATGACCGCGCCGCGTCGCCGAGGCGGAGACCGGTCGCGGTCGGGGGTTCACACCCTGATTCTGACGGTATTAACTGAACCCGTTTACTGAAGAGCCATGCGTCGGTTTGTTGCTCAGCGTTGCCCGCGCCCGCGCGTGCGGCTTGCCGCCGTCCTCGCCGCGATGTCGCTCGTCGTCGTGGCCGGCTGCACCAGCGACCCGCCGCGCGGCGCGGTGACCACGCGGCTCGGCGACGCCGACCCGGTCGCCGCCGTCGCCGTGGCGACGCGCATGCCGATCCAGGGCATCGACGTGTCGCGCTACACCGGGGACGTCGACTGGCAGGCGGTCAAACGGTCGGGAATCAGCTTCGCTTACGTCAAGACGACCGAGGGCGGCGACCATACCGACCCGATGTTCCAGCAGCATTGGCAGCAGGCCGCGGCGGCGGGCGTTCACCGCGGCGCCTATCATTTCATGTACTGGTGCCGGCCGGCCGACGAGCAGGCGCTGTTCTTCATGGTCAACGTGCCCAACGACCCGGACGCGCTGCCGCCGGTGCTCGACCTCGAATGGAACCATGCTTCCAAGACCTGTCCCGGCCGGCATCCGGACGGCCAGGTGCTGCCGATGATCGGCACGCTTCTCGATGCGATGCAGGCGCGCACCGGCAAGCGGCCGATCATCTACAGCGACATCAGCTTCTACCGCGACGTCCTCAAGGACAGCGCCTTCGCGCGCTATCCCTTGTGGCTGCGCAGCACCGCGGCGTTGCCGCAAGACACCTATCCGAGCCAGCCGTTCGTTTTCTGGCAGTTCACCAGCACCGGACGCGTTCCCGGCATCAACGGCGACGTCGACCGCAACGCCTTCAACGGATCGGCCGACGACTGGGCGCGCTGGCTCGCCAGTGTCGGCGTCGTGCCCGGCGAGCGCGCCGGCATAAGTGGCGGATGGCGCGCCGGCTGAGACGGATCGAGGCCGGCAACGATGACCGCCACCGTCGCTCTGCTGCGCGCCGTCAACGTCGGCGGCCGCTTCGTCAAGATGGCCGATCTCATGGCGCTGTTCGCCGATCTCGGCTTTGCCGGCGCGCGCACCTACCTGCAAAGCGGCAACGTCGTCTTCGACGCCGGCAAGACGGATCGGGTGAAGGTGGCGGCGGCGATCGCGGCGGCAATCGAGCGGCGCTTCGGCTTCCGCTGCGAGGTGATCCTGCGCGGCGGCCGCGAGCTCGCCAGGCTGATCGCGGCCAACCCGTTCGGCGAAATGGCGCGGAGCGATCCGAGCCATCTGGTCGTGATGTTCCTCGCCGGCGCGCCCACGGCCGATGACCGGGCGGTCCTGAAGACGGCATGGGCGGGGCCGGAGACGTGGCGCCTCGTCGGCTGCGACCTCTTCATCAGCTATCCCGCCGGCATCGGCAAATCGAAGCTCAAACTGAAACTGAAGACACCCGCCACCGGCCGCAACTGGAACGTCGTCAACGCGCTCGCCGAAATGGCCAACCGGTGAGCCGGCAATTCACAGGCGCGGCAGGCTCCGATACACTTGTCGCGGGCGGAGAGAGACCGCCGATGGAGGATCCCATGGCCAAGGGACGCGATCGGCCGGGCAAGGAAAAGCGCAAGCCCAAGGCCGACAAGAACAAGAAGCAGCACAAGGGCGGGCCGACGGTCGCCGGTACGCAGAACCAGCTTCACATCGGTCAGACGCCGCCGCCGCCGATGAAGAAGATGTAGGCGGAACGACGCTTCTGCGCACGACGGGGACTGGCGGATGATCCGCGTCGGCATCGGCGGCTGGACCTACGGACCCTGGCGGGGAACCTTCTATCCGGAAGGGCTGAAGCAGGCGGACGAGCTCGCCTACGCGGCCGGGAAGCTCACCGCCATCGAGATCAACGGCACCTTCTACCGCGCCCAGTCGTCGGCGAGCTTCGCCAGGTGGCGCGACGAGACGCCGGACGGCTTCGTCTTCACCGTCAAGGGCCACCGCGCCATCGTCAACAAGAAGAAGCTCGCCGAGGCGGGCGAGTCGATCGACTGGTTCTTCAAGTCGGGGCTGAGCGAGCTCGGCGACAAGCTCGGCCCGGTGCTGTGGCAGCTCGCCCCGTTCAAGAAGTTCGACGCCGACGACCTTGCCGCCTTTCTCGCGCTGTTGCCGCGCGAGGCCGGCGGCCGTCCCGTCCGCCATGCCCTCGAGGTGCGCTCGAAGAGTTACCTCAATCCCCAGTTCGTCGATCTCGTCCGCAAGCACCGGGTCGCCGTCGTTGTCGCCGATTCCGAGGACTACCCGGTGATCGGCGACGTCACCGCCGATTTCGTCTATGCCCGTCTGCAGCGCTCACAGGAGACCATCGCGACCGGCTACTCGGTCGCCGACCTCGACGGCTGGGCGGCGCGGGCGAAAACCTGGGCGACGGGCGGCGAGGCGGACAATTTGCCGCGCTTCGGCGCCAAAGCGGCGGCGAGGAAGAAACGCGACGTCTTCGTCTTCATGATCGCCGGCGCCAAAGTGCGCGCGCCGGCCGCCGCCACCGCCCTCATCGCACGGCTCTAGTCACCGCCTGCCTTAACCAACCTGCCAGGCCGCATGGTTAGCGGGCCGTAATCGTGCCGCATTCGGCTCTAAGGTCCGCCGGGCGCGGGCAGGCAGCCCGCGCGGCCAACGGTCTGGGGAGAAACAAAAAACGATGCGGACAACGTCAAACAGGATGGTTTTGCGTGAAGACAGCGAAGTTTCGCGTTATTGCGTTTGGGCTTGCTTTCGTTGCGGTTAGCGCGGTGGCGAGCCTGCAAGTCAATCCAGCGGCGGCAAGCCAGTGCGGCAAGGCGTCGTGGTACAAGATGGGAACAATGACGGCGAGCGGGGAAAGGATGAACTCCAACGTTCTTGCCGCCGCCCATCGCAGCCTTCCTTTCGGTGCGCGGGTCAGGGTCGATAATCTCGCCAACGGGCGCTCGGTGGTGGTGCGCATCAACGATCGCGGGCCGTTCGTGCACGGCCGCGTGATCGATGTCACGCGGGCGGCCGCCGAACGTCTCGGCATGATCCATTCCGGCACCGCCAGGGTCAGAATCACCGTGGTCGACGGCGGCCCGGCACTGTCGGGTTGTTCGTGAGTCTCAGGCGAAATCGTCGAGCCGGTCGAAGGCGGTGGACTTGATCAGCGCCGTCACCGGCTGACCGATCTTGAGATCGAGCGCGCGCGCCGCCTCGCGGGTGATGCGGGCGATCAGCGGTTCGCCGGCGATGTCGAGGCGGACCTCGACGACCGGACCGCTGCCGGCGATCTCGGCTACGGTGCCGGCCAGCCGGTTGCGGATCGACAGATTGCCAATCGGGCCGATGGCGAGCGCCACGTCGCGGGCGCGCACGCGCAGACGCGCGCGGGCGCCCGTCGGCTGCGGCAACAGCGCCACCGACAGCCGTCCGCCAGGATGGTCGAGGACGGTGGTGCCGCCGGCCGCGTCGTTGGCGATAATGCGGGCGGTGAGCACCACGCTCGCCTCGAACTGGCCGGTCAGCGGTCGCAGCTCGAGCCGGGCGAACACGTCGTTGACGCTGCCGGCGGCGGCCACCTTGCCGTCGGCCAGCAGCACCAGCGTGTCGGCGAGGCGGGCGACCTCCTCGACGGCGTGGCTGACATACACGATCGGCAGCTTCATGTCGTCGCGCAGGCGCTCGATGTAGGGCAGGATCTCGGCCTTGCGCTGGGCGTCGAGCGAGGCGAGCGGTTCGTCCATCAACAAAAGGCGCGGACTGGCAAGCAGCGCGCGGCCGATGGCGACGCGCTGCTTCTCGCCGCCGGACAGATCCGCCGGCCGCCGGTCGAGCAGACCGGCGATGCCGAGCAGGTCGACCACGTCGCCGAACGATCCCCAGCGCTCGCGGCGCCGCGCCCGCCGCTCGCCGTAGGCGAGGTTGTGCCGCACCGACAGGTGGGGGAAGAGCCGGCCCTCCTGGAAGACGTAACCAACCCGGCGGCGGTGGGCGGGAAGGTCGATGCCGTGGCCGGTGTCGACAAGGACGGCGTCGTTGAGGCGGACGAGGCCGCGATCGGGACGGGCAAGACCGGCGATCATGTTGACCAGTGTGGTCTTGCCGGCGCCGGAGCGGCCGAACAGCGCCGTCACGCCGTCGGTGCCGGTGAAGGCGGCGGCAAGGGTGAAGCCGCCCATCGTCCTGGTCACGTCGACGGAAAGGGTCATCGGCCGAGCACCCGGCGGGCGGCACGGCGGGCGAGTGTCCCGGAAAGGAGCAGGGCGAGGAAGGCGACCGCGACGGCAATGACGGTCAGCCGCAGCGCCGCCAGCTCGCCGCCCGGCGTCTGGATGGCGCTGTAGATGGCGGTGGGAATGGTCTGGGTGGCGCCGGGGATGTTGCCGACGAAGGTGATGGTGGCGCCGAATTCGCCGAGCGCGCGGGCGAACGACAGCACGGTGCCGGCGAGGATGCCGGGAAGGGCGAGCGGCAGGGTGATGGTGGCAAACACCGTGGCGCGGCCGGCGCCGAGGGTGGCGGCCGCCGCCTCCAGGCGAACGTCGGCCGCCTCGAACGACAGGCGCATGGCGCGCACCATCAGCGGGAAGCCCATGACCATGGCGGCGATCACCGCGCCGGTCCAGCGGAAGACGACGACGATGCCGAAGGCACGCTCGAGGAACATGCCGACCGGCCCGTGGCGGCCGAAGGCGAGGAGCAGCAGATAGCCGGTGACCACCGGCGGCATGACCAGCGGCAGGTGGACGATGCCGTCGACCACGGCGTGGCCGGGAAAGCGGCCGCGGGCCAGAAGGTAAGCGATGGCGACGCCGAACGGCAGGCTGGCCAGCGCGGCCAGCGTGGCGACCCTGAGGCTCAGCCCGATCGCCGCCCACTCGGCCGGTGTCAGCGCGTCGAACACACCGTCACGACCCCGGCGCCAGAACGGTGAACCCCTGTGTCTGGTAGGCCGGCCGCGCGGCGGCCGACTGCATGAAGGCGAAGAATGCCCTGGCGTCGGGGTTGGTCGAGCCGGCGGTGATCGCCGCCGGATAAAGGATCGGCGGATGGGAATCGGCCGGGAAGGTGCCGAGCACCCTGACGGCAGGCTCGGCGGCGGCATCGGTGGCGTAGACGATGCCGGCCGGCGCCTCGCCGCGGGCGACGAAGGCCAGCGCCGCCCGGACGTTGTCGGCCTGGACAACCTTCGCGGCCACCGTGCCCCACGCGCCAAGGCTCTCCAGCGCCGCCTTGCCGTATTTGCCGGCCGGCACGGAATCGGTGTTGGCCATGGCGAGGCGGCCGTCGCGGCCGAGCAGACCGGCGAGGTCCATGCCGCGGCCGACGGCAAGCGCCGCGCTCGAATCCCTGGGCACCACCAGCACGATCTGGTTGCCGAGGAGGGTGCGGCGGGTGTCGGGCCGGATGAGGTGGCGCCCGGCCAGGTAGTCCATCCAGTCGACGTCGGCGGAGAAGAAAATGTCAGCGGGGGCGCCGGCCTCGATCTGACGGGCAAGGGTCGAGGTGGCGGCGTAGCTCACCGTCACCGACTTGCCGGTGGTGTCGAGATAGCGGGTGGTGACGGCGTCGAGAGCGTTCTTGAGGCTGGCGGCGGCGAAGACGACGACGTCGGCGGCGCGCGCCGGAGCCGGGGCAAGCGCTATCACGACGGCGAGGACGGCAAGCAGGCGGCGGCTGATCATGACGACTTCGATATGTCCAAATGGAAATATCGAGGCAATGTCACCACGGATGGCGGAGCGAATCAACCGGCCTTGCCGCGCCCGGCCGGCCTCAGGTGCCGGCGCAGATCGTCGACGCCGGCGGCGACGGCGCGCTCGGCGTCCGCTTCCATGCGCCGGTAGCGGTCGAGCACGTAGCGGCCGAGGCTGGTGAGACGGGTGGTGCCGCCGCCGCCCGAGCCGCCCTTGCTGGTCTCGACCAGCGGCTCGGCGAAGGCGGAATTGAGCTCGCGGACGAGCGTCCAGCCGCGCTTGTAGCTCATGCCGAAGCGCGCCGCGGCGGCGCTCAGCGAGGCGGTCTCGTCGATCGCCTGGAGCAGATCCGCCTTGCCCGGCCCGAGAGCGACGCCGGGCTTGAGGACGACGCGAAAGCGCAGGCCCTCGGTGAGGTTGGCGAACTGGGTCACGCCGGTCTCCCGCAGATGGCGCCGCGATTGTGGCGGCAAAAGCGGCCAGGGTGAAGGGCGGCCGGCGCCTTTTTCGCGGCGGTCGGCGCCGCTATAGGTGGTGGGTCGCCACTGGTGGCCGGGATGGCCGGGAGGGTGACATGTCGGAGTGGGGGCAGCGGATCGCCGTGGCGGCGGCGGCGGTCGCGGTCGCGTTCGTCGCCGTCGCCTACGCCCTGCCGCGCCAGGTGACGGTCACCCGCTCGGTGAAGATCGCCGCGCCGGCGGCGACGGTGTTCGCCCTGGTCGGCGACCTCAGGCGCTACCGCGACTGGTCGCCGTGGCTCGGCCGCGACACCAAGACGGCGGTCACCTTCACCGGTCCGCTCGACGGCGTCGGCCAGACGATGGAATGGGCGAGCGGCAAGGCGGGCGTCGGCTCGGGGCGCGAGACCATCAGCCGCATCCAGCCGGGCAAGGCGGTCGAAATGAGCCTCAACCGTGCCGGCAAAGCGGCGACCACGTCGTTCGAGCTCAGAGCCGACGACGGCGCCACGCGCCTGATCTGGGCCTACCAGACCGACCTCGGCGACAGCCCGTTGGCCCGCTATTCGGGCCTGTCGCTCGACCGGGCGGTCGGTCCCGACCTGGAGCGCGGTCTGGCCCGGGTGAAGGCGCTCGCCGAAACGGAACCGGCACCTGGCGGCTAGGCTGGCCCGACGCCGATCGCCGGCATGTCGACGCGGTGCGCCGTCAGCATGTGGTCGTCGTTGCCGATGGCCATCAGCGCCACCATGAAGGCGGCGAACACGGCGATCCACACGACGAACGCGACGGTGCCGGGGTCGCGACGGCTTTGCGGGCGGAAATCGTCACCAATTGCGTGCATGGCTCTCCTCGATCGCACATTGGCGGCGATCGTCGCCGGCAAACCGGGCGACCATCGGACGCCATTGCGGCGGCCAAGGACAATTGTGTTGTCCGAATTGCGGCGAAGGCAGGGAAGTTGGCGCGGGCGGTGCGCCTCAGCCGCCGATCTTGGCGACCACGTCGGCCTTGAGGAAGCGTTCGATGACCAGCATGAAGCCGATCGAGGGGATGAGCAGGATGAGGGCGGTGATCGCGGCGATCTGGTAGTTGCCGCCCATCGACGCGTTGAACATGAGCAACGGCAGGGTGATGACGTCGGGCACGCCGACGAAATAGGTGCCGGTGAACTCGTCGAGGGAATCGAGAAAGACGAAAACCGCGGCGGCCATGACACCGGGCAGGGCGAGCGGCAGCGAGACGGTGAAGAAGGTGCGCACCGGCCCGGCGCCCATGTTGCGCGCCGCTTCCTCCAGCGAGCGGTCGACGGCGGCGAAGGCGGCGGCGGCGATCCATACCGACAGCACCAGCCCGTGCAGGGAGTGGACGAGCACCACGCCGAGGACGGTTCCGTTGAGCTGGAACCAGTAGAAAATGCGCGCCACGTTTATGTAGATGGGCAGGTTGGGAAAGGCCTGCGGCAGCAGGAAGGCGAGCATCATCAGCCCACGCAACGGCACCTTGAGGCGCGCCAGCGCGTAGCCGGCGGGGCAGGAGATGGCGAGCGAGACGGCGACGGTGAACAGGGCGATGAAGATGCTGGTGAGGAGCGAGCCGACGGCGTCGCCGCGCGGGGCGAACACCCGCCCCCAGAATTCGAAGCCGTATTGCGAAGGCAGCACGTGCGGCCAGTACCAGCGCTCGGCGACCGCCCACAGCGCCAGATTGACGATCGGCCCGAAGACGGCGAAGGCGAGCAGTCCGAAGACGATGCCCCGCGGCAGCCATGCCCAGGCGCCGGCCTTCACCGCCGCTGCTCCTCGTCGCGCACGCCCTTGCGCAGGTAGAGCCACGAGAAGACGACGGTCATCAGATAGGAGATGACGCCGAGCGCGTTGGCGGCGCCGTAGTCGTTGAGCGAGGTGATGCGGTAGGCCATGTCGACGGTGATCATCGACGGGCTGCCGGCGTTGATCATCAGCGGCACCGACAGCACCGACTGGAGGGTGACGAAGGTGAGCACGGAGGCGACCACCAGCGGACCGACCACCTGCGGCAGGACGATGCCGACGAGCACACGCGGGCGGCGGGCGCCGAGGTTGCGCGCCGATTCGATCATGCTGCGGTCGAGGGAAGCCATGGCGCCGGCGAGGATGAGGGCGACGAAGGGGAGCTGCTTCCACACGAAGGTGATGGTGACGCCGCGCCAGTCGAGCAGGCCGACGGTGTGGGCCGGGGTGACCAGGCCGAGGCCGACGAAGGTGTTGTTCATCAGGCCGTTCTTGGCGAGGAAGCTGCGCATCGCCTGGCCGGCGACGATGAACGGAATGAACAGCGGCCAGCGGTAGAGCCAGCGCAGGACGGCGACCGCGGTCGGATGCTCGCCGAGGGTGAGGTAGCCGGCGATGGCGATGGCGAGCAGGTCGGTGACGATGACGGCGGCGACCGAGATGGCGCCGGTGTAGACGATGTCGCCGCCGTAGCGGTCGAGCACGGTCTGGAAGTTGGCGATGGTGAGGGCGCCGGAGGCGTCCGACACCGAGCTCTTCAGCGACAACAGCAGCGGATAGACGAAGAGAGTGGCAAGCAGCGCCAGCGCCGGGGCGAGCAGGACAAGCGCCCACACCGCCTGCGGTACGCGGGCGGCGGCAGAGGGGAAGAAGGCGGGCGCCGCCGGCGCCCGCCCATCAGTTTCGGCCTCAGTTGGCGACGCGCTCATAGGCGTCGAGGATGTCGGTAAAATACTGCGACAGCGGGAAGGGCTTGGCCTTGGTGGCCAGGTCCTGAGGCGTCACGTCGGTGAACAGCTTCTGCCAGGTCGCCGGGTCGAGCTTGGCCTTGACCTTGTCGGCGTCGATGCCGGGATACCAGTTGAAGCGCTTGACGATGCCCTCGGCCTGGACCTCGGGACTGGTCGCCAGCGCGACGAACTTGCGGGCGAGATCCGGCGAGGCCGCCTTGGCCGGGATGACGTAGTACATCGGCTGGCCGGGCATGCCGGGCCCGATCAGCTGCAGCTTGAGGTCGGGGTTGAGCTTGCCGTCGCCGACCCAGGTGTAGAACATGTCGACCCACACCGGCCCCATGGCGATCTCGCCGCGATTGAGCATGTCGAGGGTGCCGGCGTTGCCGGGGGTGAAGGTGACGTTGGCGTTGAACGGCTTCATCTCGCTCAGCGCCTGCTCGATCTTGGTCTTCTCGCCCGGGTCGTAGGGGCCCTTGTCGAGCTTGTCGCCGTCGCCGGTCATGGCGGCGACCCAGCCCATGACGAAGCCGACGCCGGACATGCCGCCCTTGACGCCGTTGTAGCCGAACTGCTTGGGATGGGCGGCGACCCACTTGACGAGATCGCTGTAGGACTTGGGCGGATCGTTGACCACGTCGGGGTTGTAGGCGAGCGCCACCTGGCTGTTGAACATCGGCATGACATAGCCGGTGACGTTGGTGCCGAGCGCATTGTCGGCCATCTCGCTGGAAACGAGATCGCCGGTCGCGATCTGGTCGCGGTAGTTGCTGAGCAGCTTGTCGTCGAGCATCTGGGCGGCGCCGCGCTGGTGGACGACGGCGACGTCGATGTCCCAGGTGGCGGCGCCAGCCTTGGACTCGGCATCGAGCTTCTCGAAGATCTTGAGCGAGCCGGCGTCGCCCGGCCCGGTGCCGACGGCGCGAACCCTGACGCCGGGGTTGGCCGCCTCGAACTTCGGCCCGAGGTAGTCGTTGATGTAGTCGACCATGTTCTGGTCGCCGGCGGTGAAGACGTTGAGGACCGTGTCGGCCTGGGCCGGCACGCCGGGCAGCGCCAGCAGCGCGACCCCGGTGAGAAGGGAAATGAGCCTACCGTTCATCGTTGCTCTCCTCTGTTTGATGGCAGTCAGGTCTCACTCGGAAACAGATGCAGTGCGCTCGCCGGCAGCACGATGGCGACGCGTTCGCCCGGCCGGTGCTTGCGGGCATCGTCGATGGCAAAGTGACGGGAGCCGGCGTGCACCAGGTAGCGCCACACGCCGCCGGGATAGCTCGCCTGCTCGACGGTGCCGGGCAGGCTGAGACTGTCCGGCGCGGCAGGGTCGCCGGCGGCGGCAAGGCGCGCCGCCTCGCCGTGAAAATGGGCGTCGACGGCGCCGTTGTGGGGCTCGCCGCAGAGATGGGCGCCGCCGTTGCCGAGCGGCAGCCGCGCCGGCGCCGCCGCCGCGTCGTCGACGAAGGTCGCCTCGAACGCGTCGCCGCCGTTGCGGCGGACCCTGAGGCGGATGACGTTGTCGGCGCCCATGAAGCTTGCCACAAACGGGGAGGTGGGCCGGTGGTAGATCTCCTCGGGCGTGCCCTGCTGCTCGATGCGGCCCTCGTTGAGGACGGCGATGCGGTCGGCAAGCACCATGGCCTCCTCGCGATCGTGGGTGACGTGGATGGCGGTGATGCCGAGGCGGGACTGCACCGCCTTGAGCTCGCCGCGCAATTCCACCCGGATGCGGGCGTCGAGGTTGGACAGCGGCTCGTCGAGCAGCAGCACGTCGGGGTCGACGGCGAGCGCGCGACCGAGGGCGACGCGCTGGCGCTGGCCGCCGGACAGTTGGGTGACGTTGCGGTCGGCGAGGCCGTCGAGATGCAGCAGCGTCAGCAGGTCGGCGATCTTGGCGGCGATGTCGGCGCGCGAGCGATGGCGAAGCCTGAGGCCGTAAGCCATGTTCTGGAAAACGGTCATGTGCGGCCACAGGGCGTAGGACTGGAAGACCATGGCGGTGTTGCGCTTTTCCGGCGGCGTGTCGGTGATGTCCCTGCCGGCGAGGCGGATGCGTCCGCGGGCGGGCGTGATGAAGCCGGAGACGGCGCGCAACAGGGTGGTCTTGCCGCAGCCGGAGCTGCCGAGCAGGGCGACGAAGCCCCCCGTCTCGACCGCCAGCGAAATCTCGCGCAACACCTCGACCGCACCATAGCGAACGCTGACGCTGTCGATGTCGAGGTAGGTCGACACTTGCGCGCGTTTCCCCCTCGCTCCAGGCCCGCTTCTAGCGGCGGACCATGACGGTTGGATTACTCCCTGCGACGATGAAAGGGCGATCCTCACCGTCAGTCAAACAGATTCGTTTGCCGGTGAGGCGCCGGCGCGTCTGTTCGCCTTGTGCGATCGAGGCCGTCAGGCCTGGAAGCAATAGAGCCGCAAGAGGGCGCTCGGCGCCACGAACAGCTCGCGCACGCGGCTGAAACCGGCCGGGCTGGCGAGGCCATACCAGGTCGAAACCATCTCCGGGAAATCGGCGGCACGAACGTGGTCGACGACGGTGTCCCATTCGTCATCGGAATAGGCGGCCCAGTCGGCGCGCTGCGCCTCCCAGCGGTCGAGCCATTCCGCCCGGTTTTCTCCGTCGGGGCTGGTCACCTCGTAGAACACGAAGAGCCCGTCCTCGCCGACGATGGGCCGGACGGCCCGCATCAGGTCCAGCTTTGCCGGCGTGCGCAGGTGATGCGGCGACAGGCCGATCCACACGACGTCGGTGGCGGGCGTACCGGCGTGCAAAGCTTCCACGAAGTCGCGCTGTTCCAGGGTCACCTCGCAGCCGAGTTCGGCCACGGTATGCACCGCGATAGCGAGCGCGGCCCGTGAAATATCGATGCCGTGGTAGTGCGCGATGCTGGTGCCTTTCAGGGCCGGGACCGAGGCAGTGGCGTCGCCGCAGGCCACGTCGAGGAAGCGGAAGGGACGCGCCATCTCGGCGATCAGAGTGTCGTGCAGGGTCCGGTAGGCCTCGCGATGGAACAGGTAGTTGTTGTCGACCATCTTGCGGTAGGTCGACCACTCGTCGACAAAGAGCGTGGTCGACGCTTCGCTGTCGCTCGCCGCGCGGCCGCCGGCGAGGGCCGCGCCGCGTGCTGATTTCGCCTCTCGCTCATGCTTTCCGCCCGGTCGGGCACTGTGCATGGCATCTTCCCGATGCTGGCGCCGGCGGTCTCTGGCCGTGGGCGGGGTTCATGCGGCGAGTTCGGCCTGGGTGAGGTGCGTTGCCGGAGTGAGCGTTCCCTCGGCGATAGCGTCGACCAGGCGGTCGTGCACCTGTTCGATGAGGTTCGATGGAGAAGCCAGCAGCTCAAGCTGATCCATCGGCCAAGTCCGAATTCAGAATTCGGAACGCCCGTAGTCCCGACGACCGCGTCCCCTTGTCAAGGGAGGCAGCGTTGAGCGGAGGCTCGCTTGAGATTCGGGCGGTGCGGCACTAGGGTCCGGCACGATTTTCACGCACTGAGCCGGAGCCCAAGCGATGGCCTTCCTCGCCGACTCGCTCGCCCGCATCAAGCCGTCGGCGACCATCGCGGTCAGCGACAAGGCGCGCCGGCTCAAGGCCGCCGGCCGCGACGTGATCGGGCTGGGCGCCGGCGAGCCCGACTTCGATACCCCCGACAACATCAAGGCCGCGGCGATCCGCGCGATCAAGGCCGGCAAGACCAAGTACACCACGGTCGACGGCATCCCCGAGCTCAAGGCGGCGATCGCCGCCAAGTTCAAGCGCGAGAACAACCTCGACTACAAACCGGAAGAAATCAGCGTCGGCACCGGCGGCAAGCAGGTGTTGTTCAACGCGCTGATGACGACGCTCAACCCGGGCGACGAGGTCGTCATCCCGGCGCCCTACTGGGTGAGCTATCCGGAGATCGTGGCGCTCGCCGGCGCGACGCCGGTGGTGGTCGCCACCGACCTCGCGTCGAGCTTCAAGCTTTCCGCGCAGGCGCTTGAAACGGCGATCACCCCCAGGACCAAGTGGGTGATCTTCAACTCGCCGTCGAACCCCTCCGGCGCCGCCTATACGCGCGCCGAACTGAAGGCGCTCACCGACGTGCTGGTGCGCCACGAGCAGGTGTGGGTGCTCACCGACGACATCTACGAGCATCTCACCTACGACGGCTTCGTCTTTGCGACGGCGGCGGAGGTCGAGGCGGCGCTGAAGCCGCGCACGCTCACCCTCAACGGGGTGTCGAAGGCCTACGCCATGACCGGCTGGCGCATCGGCTACGGCGCCGGCCCGACGATGCTGATCAGGGCGATGGCCAAGCTGCAATCGCAGTCGACCACCAACCCGTCGTCGATCTCGCAATGGGCGGCGGTGGAGGCGCTCAACGGGCCGCAGGATTTCATCGCCGAGCGGGCCGAGGTGTTCCGCCAGCGGCGCGACCTGGTGGTGTCGATGCTCAACCAGGCGCCGGGTCTCACCTGCCCGCGGCCGGAGGGCGCCTTCTACGTCTTCCCGTCGTGCCAGGGGACGATGGGCAAGAAGACCGCGGGGGGAAAGACGCTCGCCAGCGACGAGGATTTCGTCACCGCGCTCTTGGAAGAGGAGGGGGTCGCCGTCGTCCACGGCGCGGCCTTCGGCCTCTCGCCGTTCTTCCGTATCTCCTACGCCACCGCCACCGAGGCGCTGGAGGAGGCCTGCG